>JAUHYN010000609.1 GCA_030426505.1 bacterium
CTACGACGTCCTGATCGACCTGACCGGAGGCGCCGTCGCGGTCGCGGCGCTGATCCTGATCCTGCGCCGGCTCCGCACCCCGAGCGACGCCCCGTCCCCGCGGGTGGTCGTGCAGCTCCCGATCTACAACGAAGCGTTCGTCGCCGAGCGCGCGGTCCGGGCGGCCTGCGCCCTCGACTACGACGACCTCGAGATCCAAGTCCTCGACGACTCGACCGACGAGACCACGCGCGTCCTCGAGCGCGTCGTCGCGGAGCTCGCGCGCACCGGCGTCGACGTGAAGCTCGTCCGCCGCGCGAACCGCGAAGGCTTCAAAGCCGGCGCCCTCGCGCACGGCCTCGAACAGACCGACGCCGAGCTCGTCGCGATCTTCGACGCCGACTTCGTCCCCCCGCGTGACTTCCTCCGCCGCACCGTCGGGCTCCTCACCGACGGCGTCGGCCTCGTGCAGGCGAGGTGGACGCACGAGAACCGCGAGACCTCGCTCCTCACCCGCGCGCAGGCGGTGTTCCTCGACGGGCACTTCGGCGTCGAACACCGCGGCCGCGCGCACGCCGGACACCTCTTCAACTTCAACGGCACCGCGGGCGTCTGGCGGCGACAGGCGATCGACGACGCCGGCGGTTGGCGCGCCGCGACGATCACGGAAGACCTCGATCTCTCCTACCGCGCGCAGCTCGCCGGGTGGCGCTTCGTCTACGCCCACGACATCACCGCGCCCGCCGAGCTCCCCGAGAGCTGGGCCGCGTTCCGCGCGCAACAGGCGCGCTGGGTCCGCGGGAGCATCGAGACCGCGCGCCTGTTGTTCGGCGACGTCGTGAAGAGTCGCCTCCCGCTCGCCGCGCGCCTCGACGCCGCCATCCACCTCACCAACAACTTCGCCTACCTCTTCATGGCGCTGCTCGCCGCGCTCCTCCCCGCGTGTGTCTGGCTCCGCGACGACCTCGGCTGGCGCGTCCCCGGCGGACAGGCGCTGTTGTCGATCCTCGACCTCACGATGCTCACGTCCGGCACGTTCGCGATGGTGATCTTCTACGTCGCGGCCGCGCGCTCGTGCGAAGGCCGCGTCACCGTGCGCCGCCTGTTCGACGTCCTCTTCGCGCTCTGCCTCGGCGCCGGGATGAGCCTCTCGAACGCACGCGAAGTCCTCCGCGGGCTCACCTCGCGCGAGAGTGAATTCGTCCGCACGCCGAAGCGCGGGCAAGAGAACTTGCGGCGCGCGCTCGTCAGGTACCGCCCCGCGACCGCACACAAGACCGCGCTGCTCGAGCTGCTCTTCGCGCTCTACTTCACCGCGACGATCGCGTACGCGTTGTACTGGTCGTTGTGGGGCGCGCTGCCGTTCCTCGCGCTCTACACGGTGGGCTTCTTCGCGGTGAGCCTGTCGTCGTGGCGCGAGCAGTGGCCGGGCGGCCGCCGCGCCGTCGAGTCCGTCACTCCAGCTCGTGGATATTGATGATCTCGGTGACGTTCCGCTCGTCCTCGTCTTCGTCGAGGTCGATCGGGATGTGCGCCGACTTCGCCGTCACCGCGCGCGTGTCCGTCGAGGTCTGCTCTCCCTCGAATGAACCCGTGAAGTCCGACTGCGTCTTCTTGGGGAGCGGCGCGGTCTCGTCGATCTCCTCCGCGATCTCCGCCATCAACTGCGCGAACGGCTCGGGGCCCCCGCGCGTCGTGGACGCCGACGGCGCCGGGCGCCGAGAGCTCGGGCGCTTCGAGTCGGTCTTCGCTTCGACCGAGGGCAGCGGCGTCACCGGCGTGCGCTGCACGATGCGGAGCCCCTGCGCCTCGAGGTCGCTGAGCGGATCGATCGGCTCGACCTCGCCCGTGTAGATCGGGATGTCGACGTCGTCGTCCGTGAGCTCCGGCTCGATCTGCGGCGGCTTCGGCGGCGCCGCCGCGACCTCCTCGAGGTTCGTGTCCAGCACGGGGAGCTCGAGCGACTCGTCGCTCTCGTTGAGCGTCTCCATGCACATCGACACCGCGCGCGTGATCCGCTCGAGCAGCTGCCCGTAGCTCTTCCCCACCGCGGTGTCGTCCGACATCGCCTCGGCCTTCTCGAGGTCGCGCTGCAACGCGGCGAGCGTGCCCTTCATGCTCTCCGTCGCGAACCGCCACTCGTTGAGTACGTCCTCCTGATCCGCGACGCGCTTCATCAACGACTGCTCGCTCTTCTCGAGCGTGCGCACGGTGCGCCGCGTGGCCTCGAGCTGCGACTTCAGGTCCGAGCTCGCCTGCTCCGCGCGGTCCGCGGACTGACTGAGTCCCTGGGCCTGCGCGCGGTGGATCTCGAGCTCTTCGTTCAGGCTCGTGACCGTCCCCTCCAACTGCTGGGCGCGCTTGCGCTCGCGCTCGAGGTTCGCGGAGAGCTCCGCGATCATCTCCTGCCGATCCTGGACCGACGACTCGAACCGCCGCTGCGCGTCCGTCTGACCGGAGTACGCCTCCGACAGCTCGGCTTCCTTGCGCGACAGCGCCTCCTCGAACGACTCCTTCGCCGCGAGCGCCGAAGCCAACGCGCGCTCCGCTTCCTCGCGCGCCTTCGTCTCGGTCTCGACCAAGATCTCGAGCTCCGACTGCGTCGCCCGCGAGGACTCCAGCGTCTCGTCGAGGTCGTGCCGCGCACCGCGCTCTTCGTCGAGCGCGCGTTGCAACTTCTCGCGCGCGGCCTTCTCCTTCGCGAGGAGCTTCTCCGTATCGTCCGCCGAGCGCGCGACCTCGCGCCGCGCCTGCTCGGTCTGCTCGAAGCGCGCGTTCGCGGCCTCCACCTGCTTCGTGAGCTGCGCCCGCAGGGAGTCGAGCTGATCCGTGTATTGCGCGTGCGTCGCCTCGATCTGCTCGGCGTGCTCCGCGCGCGCCTGCTCGAGCCGCACCTCGGCGTCTTCGATCTCCTGCTCGAGCTCCGCCTTCTCGCGATCGATCCGCTCGACGATCGCCGCGAGGTCCGTCGACTTGCTCGACAGCTCCTCGACCTCCTGCGACAGCGCCGCCCGATCCGCCTGCACACTCGCGAGCGAAGTCTCGAGCTCCTCGCGCGCCTCGCGCTCCTCCGCGAGCTCGATCCCGAGGCGGTCCGCGGTGTCGTCCGCCTCGTACGCGGCGATGCGATCGTTCGCCTTGCGCAGCGCGTCGCTGGCCTGCGTGAGCCGCGCGCGCTCGTGCTCGAGCATCGTCTCGGCGTCGCGGACCTTCTCTTCGAGGCGAGTGTGCTGCTCTTCGAGGAGCTCGACCTGCTGCTCGAGCGCGACGCGCTCCGCCTCGGCCTCGGTCGCCTTCGTGGCCGCCGCGCGCCCCTGGTTCTCCGCCGTGCGCAGCGCCTTCTCACTCACGCGCAGCGCGGTATCGAGCTCGGTCGCGCGCGCCTGGAGCGCCGACAGCTGCTTCTTGAGGTGCGAGACCTCCGAGGTCCGTTCGAAGAGATCGGCCTGCGTGGTGTCGAGCTCGCCCTCGACCGCCTCGAGTCGCGAAGCGGTCGACTGCGCCTGCTCCGTCACCGACTCGAGATCGGCGCGCGTCAGCGCGAGGCTCTCCTGCGTCTCGTCGCGATCGCGCGTGACCTCGGCGAGCTTCGTCTCGAGCGACGCGCGGCGGTGCTCGAGTTCCATCTCGTTGCGCGTCGCCTTGTCGAGGCTGTCCTGCAGCCGCTCGACCTCGGCGCGCTCCGCCGCGAGCTCGCCTTCGAGCTGCACCTTGTCGCGATCGTGGGCGTCGATCTCGGAGGCGAGCTGCGCCTCGAGTTCTTCGTTCCGGGTCTTGAGCTCGGCGTTCTCGCCTTCGAGCTCGAGCCGCGCGTTCGCGGCGAGGCCGAGCGCGTCCTCGTGGTCGGCTTCCAGCGCTTCGATCGCCTCGGCGTGCTGCGCCTCGAGCGAAGCGACCGTGTTGGCCTTGTCCTCTTCGAGCGCGTTGAGGGCGTCGGCGCGCTCGGCTTCGAGCTGCGCCTGCATCTGCTCGAAGCGGGCCTCGGCGTCGGCCTGCGCGGCCTCCTTCTCGGCGCGCGCGCGCTCCATCGTCGAGACGTGCTCGGAGAGCAGCGCCTCGATCTTGTCTTCGTGCGCCTCCTCGAGCCGCGTCCTCTCGCGCGTGTGCTCGAACGCGAGCTCGTCGATCCGATCGCGGAGCTCCGAGACCTCCTCGGCGCGCTCGCTCGCGATCGCGTTCGTCATCTCCAGGCGCTTGTCGCGATCCTCGATCGTCGCATTCGCCTCGGCGAGCGCCTGCTCGACCTCCGCGAGCTTTTCGACCGCGGTGTCCTTCTCGTTCTGCAGGAGGTCGAGGTCCTCCTGGATGATCTCCAGGCGACGCTCGTCGTCCGTCTGCCGCTCGAACGCCTGCTGCAGCTGCTCCGCCTGCGACGCCTTCGTGTCTTCGAGCTCCTTGAGATAGTCGGCGCGCGCCGCCTCTTCGGAGTCCTTCTCCTTGAAGATGCGCGTGATCTCGTCCTGGAAGGTCGCGAACTCGGACTCGACCGCCGACAGCCGGCCCTGCGTGTCGCCGAGCGCGGCGTCGAGCTCCTCGATCCGCGCCGTGCGGTTCTCGAGCTCGCTCGTCAGCCCGACGATGCGCCGCGCGAGCTCCTGCCCGCGCTCGTTCGCCTGCTGCCAAGTGTCGACGAACGCGCGCTTCTGGAGCTCGTGTTGCTTCACCAGCGCGCGCAGCGCCTGCAACCGCTCCTCGGGCGACACGCGGCCCTTCGGGAGCGACTCCTCACCCGCGGCGAGCGCGCTGCGCATCTGCTCGTCGTAGGTCGCCGACGGCCACAGCTCGTCGGAGCCGAGGCCCTTCGTGGGTATGGGGGTGAGCTCCGGCGCGAACTGCAGCGGCGGCGGCGTCTCCTCCGGCTCCGGCGCGCGCTTGAGCGGCGGCGGGATCGGCGGGGGCACCGCGCCGTTGGTCGGCGCCTCGTCGGCGGGCCGCGTCGCGATCAGGCGGCCCACGCGATCCACGACGTCGTCGATCGCGATCGGCTTCTTCGCGTAGTCGTTCGCGGAGTCGGCCGTCGCGGCGTGACGCTGGAACGCCTCGACCGTGGTGTCGGCGCTCGTGAGGAAGATCGGCATCTTCTGGAGCGCCTTGTCGCGACGGATGCGCGAACAGATCGCGAAGCCGGAGCCGCGCGGCAGCTCGACGTTCAGCAAGAGCACGTGCGGGCGCAACTCGCGGACCGTGTCGAACGTGCCGTCCTGGCGAACCCAGACGGTGAGTCCGGCGGCTTCCAGCGCATTCTGGGCGCTTTCGGCGAAGGCCTGATCTCCGTCGATAATGAGAACGGATCCGCTCATGATTGCGGTAGGATGCGCAGTCTGACCGCTGTGGGGGGTGCCGTCAATTCGTCCGTCGGTTGACCGGCCCACCCCACTCTTGGTCGAAAGCCACCGTGGGCAAGAAGAAGAAAGAGCGGGTCGACACGTCCACCACGACGCCCGCAAACGGCCCCTTCAACAACGCATTCGGGGGTCTCGCGGCCCTGAGGGCCTCGATGGGCGACGCGCCCGCCCCCGTGGAGACCCCGCCCCCCGAGCCCGCGCCGGACACAAAAGCCCCGCCGAGCGGCGGCGGCCGGAAGGTCGTCGTGGC
>JAUHYN010000610.1 GCA_030426505.1 bacterium
CAGACGACCTCGTGCAACCCGCGGCCGGCGAACACGACGGGGCGCTGCGTCTGCAACAACGCGAACGCGGAGTGCCCGGGTTCGCAGATCTGCCGCACGTTCACGCCGCACAACAACCGTTGCGCGCCGCCGGACGTGAACGGGTGCGCGCCGAACCAGACGTTCGTCGACGTCGCGGCGTGCCCGAACTACTGCCAGTACTGAGACGTCTTCAGACCACGAAGACGAGCACGTACATCGCCAGCCACACCACGCCGACGAAGTGCCAGTAGACCGACCACAGCCGCACGCGGAGGTGGCGCGGCGCGGTGTACTGGCCGCGGTACGCGAAAACCGTGAGCACCGCGAGCGCGATGATCCCGAGCGCGACGTGCGCCGCGTGGATCCCGGAGAGCCCGTACAGCACCGCCGCGTACGCGCCGCGGTCGAGGCCGAGGCCCGCCGCGTGGAGGTCGACGCCGACCATATACTGAATGGTGACGAACACCCCGCCGAGCAGCGTGGTCACGAGGAGCATGTGCGCGAGCATGCGTGGCTTGCCGTCGCGCACCGCGCGCAGTCCGAACTCGATCGTCGCGGACGACGCGAGCATCACGATCGTGTTGAGCGTGGGGAGCCCGAGCTCCGGGAGCGGCAGCCCGATCGGCGGCCACTCGCGCGCGTTGAAGCGGACGGCCCCGTAGACGAGGAACATGCTCACGAACATCATCGCCCAGGAGGCGATCAGGATGACCATGCCGAGGTAGGCGGTCTTCTTCTCCTCCGCGTAGGGGGAGGGGTAGGTGACGACGTCGCCCATGCCGCCTCTTCAGTCGGCGCTGCGACCGGGCGAGTCAACCTCTCGGTCCGGCGTCAGGCGCCGCCGAGCGCGGGGAGGAAGTGGTCTTCGCGCTCGGTGGGCGGGAGGGCTTCGACGTAGCGGTCGAGGAGCGGCTTCGAGATGAAGCGGTCGGAGGTCGTCGCGTCGACGGCGGCGAGCGCGGCCGGGTCGGGGCGGCTGGGCTCGGGTTCGACCTCGAAGCGCGGGCGCAGCGCGTCGAGCGCGGCGAGGACGCGGCGGTTGTACTCGGTGCGGCCGAGCTCGCGCGCGGCGAGGATGCGGCGGATGCGCATCGGGCCGTAGCAGTACGCGGCGACGGCGTGGTCGACGTCGCCGTCGAAGCGATCGATCAACCACGCGAGGTATTCGACGCCGATGCGGACGTTGTGGATCGGGTGCTCGAGCGTCTGCGGGCCGCGCCACCGCACACCCGCGCGACGCGCGAAGCTCGCGGCGGTGTTCGGGAGGAGCTGCAGCAGGCCGATCGCTCCGACGGGGCTCTTCGCCTTTGTGCGGAAGCGGCTCTCGGTGGTGATGATCGCGAGGACCAGCGCGGGGTCGATCGCGTGACGTTCGGTGGATTCTTCGATCGCGTCGGCGACGCGTTCGCGGGTGAGCGGGTGCCAGTACGGTGCGCGTTCTTCGAGGACGGCGCGGAGCGGGGAGGGCGACTCGATCGTCGGCTGCAGGGCCTCTTGGATCGCGTTCGGAGCCACGAGTGGTTGGGTGGTCGCCACGAGCGTGAGCGTGATCGCACCGAGCATGATGTCCCTAGGGATTTGCAACGTGCGATCCAGCCGGGGGCGCGGCGCGTCGGGGCCCTCGAGCGGGGCAAGGGTGTCGAGGTCGTGACGATCCGGCACAGCTGTCGTCGGATCGCGGCGTGGGGCGGGTCACGGCGCTCGCCACGACCACCCCAGAGAGCTCCCCGCCCTCGCGACGCGCCGTACATCGGATCCGCGTGATTCACGCACCGCGACGCCGTCGAGGACGGGGAGGCTCTCGGGATGGATGGGGCTACCGCGCGCTTACAAAGTGCGGCGCGCCGACTTCATGAGTTGGTCGTACCAACTCGCCACGGCGCCGTTCGCGCGATCGAAGCGCGCGACCTCCTCGTCGACCGCCTTCGCGAGCGCGTCGACCGTGCGCGGGCCGACGTACGGGCGACCGTTGATGTAGAGGCTCGGCGTCCCGCGTACGCCGATGCGCGCGAGGTTCAGGCGGTCCGCTTCGAGGCGCGCTTTGCATTCGTTGCCGTCGAGGTCTGCGGCGAACCGCTGCGCGTCGAGGCCGCTCTTCTTCGCGACGTCGATCAGCGCGTCACGTTCGAGTCCGTCACGCTGCATCTGGGGGCGACCGTCGGCCGTCTTCCATGAGCGCTCCCACAACGCGGCGCTGAAGTCCTCGAAGCGATCCTGCTTCGCGGCGGCGCACGTCGCGAGCGCGGCGTCGGTCGCGAGCTGCGGGTGGACGACGTACTGCTTCGAAACGACGCGGAGCGCGTCTTTGCCTTCGTAGCGATCGAGGAGCTGAGCGAGGACGGGTTCGATCATCGCGCAGTACGGGCACGCGTACTCGTACGCTTCGACGATCGTGACCTTCGCGTGGTCCGGTCCGCGGATCGCGTCTTGGCCGTCGACCGGGAGGTAGTAGACGACCGACGGGTCCGGTCGCTTCGGTTGCGGGCGCGCGGCGGGCGCCTTCTTCTCCACCGCCGCGACGCGGCCTTCGAGATCGTCGACGCGATCCACGAGCGCGGCCACGCGCGGATCCGGCGCGGCTTCACAGGCGGTGAGGACGGTGGCGATGAGCATCAATCGTTTCATGTCGTGTTCTCCGGTTTCGGCGCGGACACACGTCGGCGCCGAGTTCCACGCCCGCCGGCGCATCGCTGCGGCGACGGACGAACGATGAGAGCGCGAGCGCACCGCGCGGGGCGGTCGACGTTCGCGGCGGCCGCCGCGACCCGCGAGGGTGCGGCGACATCGTTGGAGGGCTCGGCGCGGAGCACGGGCGGTCGTCGAGCGCGGCGGCCTCGGGAGGTCGCCGTCGGTCGTCGAGCGCGGGTGGACTCGTGAGTCGCTGCGTTCTTCGCGAGGGCTCGTTACGGGCTCACCCGCCCGTGGACCTCGTCGAGATCGCCGCCTCGCGAGGCGCGCACGTCACCGGTTCGCCGGTGGCGTGGACCCCGTCGAGATCGCCGCGTCGCTCCGTCGTCGCGTGTCCGCCTCGTCGACCTCGCGCCAGCGCGGGCCCATCCGAGGTGGTTCCTGCCGTGCGTCCCGCCGTCGAGGCCGGACACACGTCACGGTCCATTCGAGAGGGCCGATGGGCTCGCCCCTCCGCACAGGACCGACGGACGAAGTCGACGCGACGCTCACGTCGCGCGCCGAGCGTCAGGCGCGTGGGGGTCGCAGGAGTCGGCGCGCGTGGCCGAGGAGGGGGTGCGTCGCCGCAGCGTCGGGCGCGACGGCGTCGAATCGAGGTTGGGCGTCGTCCGCCGGGACGATCGCGAAGATCTCGACGCTGCGCTTCGCGCGGCGCGGGCCGGGCGCCGGGACGCCGCCGTCCCCATCCGCGAGGCAGCGCGCGTCGACCACGCCGTCCGCGTCCACACACAGGGCGCGAGGCGGCGTCGGCGGGGCGGGCGCCTCACAGACCGTCAGCTCTTCCGTCCACACCGACATCATCGGGCCGGCGGGCTCGTTCGGCCCCGAGACCAGGGCGACGAGGGTGGTGAAGAACGCGAGCAGCACGGGGCGACCGATCGCATACACCCGACGCGGCCGCTCTATTCCGCGGGTTGTCGATCCGCGCGCGCGTCTCTATGACGCAGCTGGACGATGACCCCCGGCGACCTCACCCGCGCGAGCAAGTTCCTCAGCCTCGTGCTCCGTCACCGCCCCGAGCTGCTCGGCCTCGATCTGGGGCTCGAGGGTTGGGTCGACGTGCAGGCGCTCCTCGACGCGCTTCGCGCACACGGTCGACGGCTGACGCGCGCCGAGCTCGAAGAGGTCGTGCGCACGAACGCGAAGAAGCGGTTCCTGCTCTCCTCGGACGGGCGGCGCATCCGCGCGAGTCAGGGGCACTCGGTGAAGATCGATCTCGGCTACGAGCCGGTCCCGCCGCCGCCGCTCCTCTTCCACGGGACGGCCGAACGCACGCTCGACGCGATCCGCCGCGACGGCCTGCTGAAGATGAACCGGCACCACGTCCACCTCTCGGCGGACGAAGCCGTCGCGCGCGAGGTGGGCGCGCGTCACGGGCGCCCGGTGGTGTTGCGCGTGGACGCCGAGACGATGCACCGCGACGGCCACGTCTTCTTCGTCTCGGACAACGGCGTGTGGCTGACGGACGCCGTTCCGACGATCTACCTCGCGGGCTTCGAAGCCTGACGTCGCGGCGCGTTCGCGACTACGCTCGCCGTCGTGAGCAAGCGGAGACGAGTCGGGAGCGACGGGCCGAGCATGCGTCTGCCGTGGCGGGATCCCTGGCGCGAAGAAGACTTCAACGACGCCCTCGCGTGGATTCTGGAGGCCGAGCCGCTATGCGCGGTCGCGCTCGCGGAGCGGCTCGACGTCGGCATGTTCGTGAGTCGCCCGGTGACCTGTACGGTCCGACGCGGAGAGGCGGAGCGCGGGCGCCCCGACCTCGTGATCACGAGCGGCGAGCCCGACGCGCCGTCGGCGCGCATCGTGGTCGAGTTGAAGACGCGGCGCGACACCGCGCTCACGCCGCACGAGGCGGAGGCGTACCCCAGCTACTTCGAGGGCCTCGACGCGACGAACTCGCGCTTCGTGGTGGTGGGGCCCGTCGGCTACGCGCAACGGCACGCGCTCCCGGAGTCGGCGCGGTTCCTCGAGCTGGGCGAGCTGCGCGAGATCATCGCGTCGCAGCTGCGGACGGATCTGCAGCGCTGGCTGCTCGACGACATCTGGACGCACTTCTTCGGGATCGAGGTCGCGCGCAAACGGATCGGCGCGCTGCTCGCGGAGGGCGCAGACGTGATCTCGCTGTTCCTCCGCGAGCTGTCGGGTCGCGCGAGCACGTTCGAGGACGTCCGTTCGAGCCGCATCGCGGGCTCGCGGGATCGATCGGACCTCGGGTTCTCGGTGTACGGCGCCGACGATCGCCACCTGGGTTGGATCGGCTTCTATCGCGACGGCAAGAAGGGCCGCGGTCGGCTCGGTGTGAACCTGACGAGCAAGAAGGCGCTGAAGCTGTGTCGCGGGCTCGGCGGCGAGGTGGACGACACGTACAACGAGTACGACTACGTCGGGCACTGGGTCCCGGAGTTGAAGTCGAGGTTTTCGCCCGACGACGTGATGAACGCGGGCCTCGCCACGCTCTTCGCCGCGTGGTCGAAGCACTCGCGCTGAACGCACGAGCGCCGCGGCCACCCGGGGGTGACGCGGCGTCGGCGAGGTTTTGAGAGGGATCAGGCGGACTGCGCGGCGGGCGCTTCGCCGGAGTCTTCGGCGGGGCCGGCGGCGGAGGCGTCGCCCGACGGGATCACTTCGCTCTGGTACACGAAGTCGCGGCCGAGCTTCTTCATGTACTCGGGGTGCGAGAACTCGTGCGGCCCGTGGAGGACGGTCGGGACCTTGTCGAAGTTGTGGACCGGCGCCGGGGACGGGATCTCCCACTCGAGCGTGCCCACGCCCCACGGGTTCTGCTCCGCCTTCTTCCCGGCGAACACACTCTTGAAGAAGTTGATGACGAAGAAGATCTGCCCCGCGATCAGCACGAACGC
>JAUHYN010000611.1 GCA_030426505.1 bacterium
GTGCTCGGCCTCTTCCCCGGCGTGCGCGCGATGGCGCTCGAGGACGTGAAGGGCGGGCTGGTCTACACGATCCCCGGCATCGCCGTCGCGGTCACCGCGGTGCTGCTCTTCAACGCGTGGTCGAAGAGCTTCGACACGTTCCAGCTCCTCGCGATGCGCGAGAAGTGGCTGCTGCTGCACGCGGCCGCAATCCTCGGCGCGGTGTTGGTGTTCGAGCTCCTGAGGATGCTCGCCGCGCTCGACGAGAACATCCGAGGTCCGCGCGCGCCGCGGGTGCTCGCGGCGCTGTTCCTCCCGAGCCTCGCGATCCTCTACGCGGCGCCGAAGGTCGTGGCGTTCTGGCCGCGGCTGGTGGAGTCGGCGGCCTGTGCGGCGGCGATCCTCCTCCTCGGCGCGTTGCCGGCGGCCGTGTGGTCGATCGGTATGGCGTTCGTGCGGGCACCGCGGGCCGAGCGGATCCTCGGCTGGGCCTGCGTGGGGATCGGCGCCCTCGCCTTCGTCGCCGCGGGCGCGAGCGTGACCACGATGGGCAGCGCCATGGCGGCCGCCCTCGGGCGCTACGGGTTCGAGCTGCTCCCCGCTCTCCTCGGTTGACGCACCGAGTCGTTCGACGCTCTCGCGTTTTTGTCCCGGTCCACGGATCCGGGGCCGCGGAACGGTCGTAACGTGGGTGGACGATTCGTCGTATTGGACCTTACCTTGGAGTACCTCCCGAGATGAGCAGCCCCGTCACCTCACGCACCCGCGTCCCCATCCAACCGATCGCGCTGGCGCCGATCGAGCCGCCGCGTACGAGCGTGGTCGCGCAGGCCGCCGCGACGCCGGACTTCGGCCCGGTGGTGTTCGCGCAGACGCCCGAGGCGGAGGCCGTACGGACGACGCTGGCCGGCGTGGCGGATCAGATCGGGAGCGCCATCCGCGGCGTGAGCGCGTTGGGGGACAAGGCCTCGTTCGCGCAGGTGTCGGGGCGGCTCCGCGCAGTCGAGAAGAGCCTCGCCTCGAAGGCGCTGTCGGGCGCCACGCTCGACGCGCAGCTCACGCACGAGGAGAAGTGGGCGACGGGGCTCGAGATGGGCCGGTCGCTGCGGCTGCTGTCCCAGGCGATGGCCGGCGCGATGGAGGGCCTCACCGGTGCGCAGCGGCGCGAGGTGGAGACGGCATTCGCGAACATCCGCGGCGCGCTCGCGAACGGCGTCGGTGCGCTGCCGAGCGTTCGACTCCCGCCCCCGCTGCCGACGACGAACGCGCAGGGCGTGCGGCTCGAGCCGAACGACGTGGAGCTGCTCCGGTTCGCGGCGGGTCTCCCGAAGGCGCTGACCGGGACGCTGCAAGAGATCTTGCGCGCGAACCCCGGTGACCCGATGGCCGTCCTCGACCTGATCAAGGGCAAGCCGGATCCGATCGTGGAGCTGAAGCGCCTGAACATGATGTTCGGCGAGAGCGACCCGGCCGCGCTGAAGAAGAACCTCTCGGCGGACCTCGGGTACCACGGCGCCACGCACGAGGCGGACTCGAAGGCGATGTTGTCCGGCTTCGGCGTGAGGGACTCCGGGCCGTTGTTCTCGATGCTCGCGACGGCGCGCGAGGCGTTCAAGCGCGGCGCACGCGGGAACGACGAGTTGAATCCGAACCCGATGGACGCCGCGAGCTGGCTGCACAGCCGCCTCGAGATGCCGCACAGCCTCGAGGGCCTCGAGACGATCCGCGGCGCGCTGCCCGGCGATCAGGCGAGTTCGGTCGAGTGGCCGAGCCTCGCGCAGTCGGTGTGGCTGGGGACGCTCGCGTCGGACCTCTACAAGCGCAGCGACTTCAACAGCGTGCTGACGCACAACCGCGACGGCGCGGAGCTGATGGTGCCGCTGCTCGCGGCGCGGCACCTCGGCGACCTCGACGCGCCCGAGAACCACCGCATCGTGAGCCTCGGGAAGCGGTTCGCGCACGATCACCAGATCGTCCCGGCGGACACGATGGCGATGTTGATGTCGTTCGAGCTGAAGAGCGACACGCCCGAAGCGAAGCGGATCCTCGCGAAGGTCGCAGATCCGTTCGCGGCGCCGTCGAAGAACGGCGAGCTCGTCTTCGACGATGCGGAGCTCGCGCTGTTGCGCAGCAAGAACATCGCGGGGTGGCCGGTGCCGTCGGCGGAGGGCGACCTCGAGCGGTTGATCGGATCGCTGGCGGTGATCGTGGGCGACGCGGCGCAGTACGGCTGCGAGGACGCGGCGGCGAAGTACGCGGTCGCGCTGCGCGGGCCGGAGATGGGGATGGGGCTCCAGAACCCGGTCATCTCTTCGAACGCGTTCGCCCAGCTGCACCCCGACCGCGTGGCGGAGCTCGAGGCGGGCGCGATCCCGGACATGCGCGAGGGCGCGATGGAGTCGGCGTTCGACGGGAGCCACAAGAAGAGCGTCGCGACGATCCTCGCCGGCGCCGACGTGTTGGGGCCGGAGCTCGCGCAGACGATGGCCGCGCACCTCGACGCGGCGCGCGAGCGTACGGCCGAGCGGCTGCCGGAACTCACGGCGCTCGCCGACGCGAAGATCCGCGCGCAGACCGGCGACCGGCCGGTGCATTACTGGGACGTGTTGGTCCCGGGGCGCGGCACGGATCCGGCGCCGCTCGCGGATGACGTCGCGTCCGACGTGAAGCTGGTGAAGGACGCGTTCAAGGTCGCGATCGAGGAGCTGTTCAAGGTGCCGGCGAAGCCGTTCGAAATCGAAGAGGGAGTGAAGTGATCATGGCGACGTTCGAAGACCTCACGACCGAAGAGCTGACGAAGAAGAGCGAGCAGTTCTCGCAGGCGAGCTCGCTCGCGGCGGCGCACGGCGTCGAGCTGCCGGACACGGCGAAGGACGAGCACGCGGCGATCGCCCAGGAGCTCGAGCGGCGGGCGGCGCGGACCGCCTGACCCTCCTGCAATGATTGTGGAGCCGGGTCGGCTTGACCGCGCCGGCGCGCGCTCCGCAGATTGAAGCTGTGGCCGACGAGCTGACGACGCAGCTCTTGATCGAGATCCGGGACGCGACGCGGGCGACCAACGACCGCCTCGAGGAGACCAACCAGCGCCTCGACGAGACCAACCAGCGCCTCGACGAGACCAACCAGCGCCTGGCGGTCCTCGCGACGCTGACCAAGAGCATCGACACACGCGTGGAGAAGCTGGAGGCACGAGAACCGGACCGGCTGTTCCTCCCGCGCCGAGTCGAGCGGCTCGAGGAAGATCGGGACGACCTTTAGCACCTACGTCAGACGCGCTCCGCGCGCCTTCCTGGCACAGCTCGAAGCGAACCTCCCTTCGGGAGCTCCGTTCTCACAAGAAGCGCGGCTCCGGGCCCTCGAAGGGTCGTAGGGCTTCGAACGAGTTGTATTCGGCGGATCGCGCGAATAGATTCCGCCGCCGATGAACCCCCGTATCCTCCTCACCCTCGGACTCTTCGGTGCGGCTGCCGCCTGCGCCTCTTTGGACTCGGCCGCCATGAGCGGATCCAACATGGCGGAGAAGAACCTCGGTCACTCGTCGACGTCGACGAAATCGGCCGCGCTGAACGAGGACAAGGAAGCGGCGGATGCCAACCAGGCGGCCGAGGCGGGGATGAAGAACGCCGAGGCGGAGATGGGCGGCGAGGCGGAAGAGGCCGCGCCCGAGGGTGAAGAGGGCGGCGACGAGTAGCCACCTCACTCGGCCTGCGCGAGCATCGTGTCCGTGCGCTCGGGGACGACCAGGACGGTGAGGGTCACCTTGTCGTCGCCGGTGCGGTAGGCGACCGAGAGCGGCGCGCCGAGGCACTCGGAGACGTCTTCGCGCGCCACGCAGCGCCACCGGACCTCCTGGTTCGAGCCGGCGACGGAGCGCGCCTCGAAGACGACGTCCGCGCCGCGCGCGATGGCGGCGGGCGCCGCGCTGAAGACCGCGTTCGCCTTGTGGCCGGTGCGGACGCGCTCGACCACGTGGGCCTCGTAATACCGCGTCGGCGCGATGGACGTGGTCTTGGCGGCCGGCTCGGCGGCCCCCGCCACGGCGGGGCTCAGGCTGGCGACGATCAGGGCGGTCAGGGTCGAGGTGGCGAGCTTCGTGTTCATGCCCTGAGCTTTTTCAAGTCGCGGGCCAACGTTCGCCCACCTGATTCCGAGCCCTTACAAGGAGCCTGGCACCCTTTCGGGCGGTGTCACGGGCGGACACGGGCGTGTCATGACGCGGTCGGCGGCGCGCTGAACGCACCTCGACCGCCATTGTGTGTTTTCAGGCGCAAAAAATTGGCGGGCGATCCCGAACAGCGCTACCAGGCGGCTCGCCATGAATGGACTCGACGCGACGGGGCTCCCGCTCCTTGTAACGATGGCGCTCCTCGGGCTCTGGATGGGGTCGGCCATCGTCGTCACCCGCACTTCCTCGCTGCGGACCAGCGCGCGCTACCTCCACGCGCTGCTGAGCTTCCCCGTGGTGGTCGTCCTCCTCCCGCTGGTCGCCTACGGCGCCGCGATGATCGCTCCACACCTCACCCCGCTGATCTCGGCGCAACACGCGCTCGCGTCGCTGTCGGTCGGCGGCCGCTCCTTCCTCGCCGAGACGCTGTCGATCGGCCTCGCTGGCCTGCTCCCCGCCCTGCTCTTCTGGCGCTACTGCCGCTTCATCGAGCACCGCGAGGCGCGCACGCTCGAGCGCCTGCGCACCGAGTAGCCGCCCGGATTCGTCCGAATGAAACTCCGAAATCCGGACACCGGAGCCGGATTTCGGAGAAACGTCCGAACGCGTACCGGACGCATGAGGATCTCGTTGGCCCGCCATGTGCTCTTTGGGCCCACCATGATGAACCTCGATTCGTTTCCCACCCCACCCCTCCGCGACCGCGACGTCTTCATGAAAGCACGCCTCGATCGCCTCGCCGGCGAGCTCATTCGCACCACGCTCCGCCACGTCCCCGGCGCCCGCGAGGGCACCGTCATGTCGCCCGGGCCCAAGCCGTACCGTCGCATCGACTGCGACGGCCGCGCCCTCGCCTACGTGCGCTCGCGCCCGCGCAAGGGCGCCGTCCGCATCGACGTGTCCGGACTGTGGGCCGTCCCGCGCAGCCACCCGCTGTGGCGCGCCACCGCGAGCGGCGCAGCCACCCTGTTCCTCGAGCGCGCGGAAGATCTCGACGCCGCCGTGTCGTTCCTCGCCGAGACGATACGCATGACCCGCGAAGCCGAGGCCGCCCAACGCGCGCGCAAGCGCCACGTCCGAGCGGTCGACTGACGAGCGCGGCGCGGGGCGCCCGCGCTCCCCGCGTCGTGGCCCCGTACTTACAACTCGATCGCCGTGAAGTACGCTGGCCCGATCCCCAGACGATCGAGCGCCCACGTCGCGAACGGGAGCATCGCGTCCAACACGCGGAGCTCCGCGACCGCCTCGAGCTGGAGCTCGGACGGCCGCTTCTCGAAGACGAGCTTCTTCGCGCCCTCGATCCCACCGACGGCGTAGGCCGCGTGGTTCGCGAACGCGCGGGCGCGCGCGGCGCCGGTGGCGCGCCGTGCTCGCGGGCCGACCGGCTCGCTCCGCGCGCGATCCGGCCTCCGCGGTG
>JAUHYN010000612.1 GCA_030426505.1 bacterium
TGCTGCGCACGCAGAAGCGCTTCCACGGGATGGTGTTGTGCGGCTACCTCTTCCTCTATCCCTTCCTCCGCTTCTCCGTGGAGTTCGTCCGCGGCGACGCCGCGCGCGGTGAGGACATGCTCGGGACGATCTTCTCCACGAGTCAGCTCATCTCGCTCGGGCTCTTCACCACCGGCGTCTGCCTCGTGGTCTACGGGATGAAGCAGCGGAAGAAGCTCCACGCGCAGGCCGCGTGATCGTCGACAGCGTCGCACCCGACGATCTCACGACGCGCCAGGTCCGCGCGGCCTTCGCCGCGTCCCTCGCGGAGGCGCCGCTCGCCCTCGCCGGACCGATCGAGCCCGACGCCTTCCTCGCCAAGGGTTACCTCCCGCGCTCACGGCTGTCGCTCTTCGGCGCGACGTTCTTCCTCACGGCGCCGCGTCAGATCCCGGAGCTGAGGTACTTCGTCGCGTACGTGCGGACGGCGGGCGCGCGGCGCACTTCGGCGCGGATCTTCTACAAGGACCTGTCCTTGGTATGGCGCGTCGCCTCGCACGTGATCGACGACGGCGAGGACTTCTGGATCGGCAAGGGCGACGTCGAGATCATCCCGGACGGCGAATGGGAGCGCGTCGAGTCGAAGGAACACACGACGGACCTCCCGCTCGAGCTGCAGACCGCGCTCGAGACGCTCAACCGGAGCGCGAAGCGGGTCGTCACCGACGCGTTCGCGTTGACCGCCGTCCTGAGGAACGCGCCGCGCGGGCGCGTCGAGCCCTACGACGACTTCACGAAGCCGCGCCGCGCCGCCGCGCGCGATCCGGCGCAGCGCGTCGCGGGCGGCGCACCCGTCGCGTGGTTCGCGCGACCGAACGATCCGGCTTCGCTCGAGATCCGCGACGGCTACGAACCCGACTTCGCCGAAGGCGTCGTCGAGCGGAGCGCTTCGCGCAGCACGCTGTACCACGGGCGCGTTCGGCGCTTCCGGGTGCTGTCGACCAACCGCGCGATCCAGTGGTTCTTCTTCGCAGCGCCGCGGCACGTGTGGATCGTGCCACCCCAAGCGCTGACCACGACGTTGTCGAGCTACGGCGTCCGCGTGGTGGACGTGGAAGCCGACGAGCACCTCTTCGTGCCGGGCTACGAGTACCACTTCACCGACGAAGCGTTCCCCGAGGAGGAACACTTCAGCCAGATCCCCGCGGGCTACGCCGGCGCGCCGAGCGCGTACAACGGCGACCGCGCGGACGCGTCGGCGTGGCTGGATGCGTTGCCGCTGGTGCAGCGCTTCCGCGCCGAGGTGTTGTAGCGAATCACAGGAAGAGCGCGCGGACGGCGAGCCCGAGGATGCGTTGGTCCGAGTCTTCACCGATGTCGTCGGCGTTGACGAGCTGCCGGTAGCCGACGTCGAACGCGAAGCGATCGAGGAACACGCCCGCGCCGCCGGAGATCGCGATGCCATCGGTCGCGTAGTCGTAGCTGACGCCCCCGCGCACCGCGACGGTCTCTGCGAACACGTATCCGATCGCCCCGCTGTACTTCGGGTCGCCGCGCTGGGCGTTGTAGCGGACGTCGCCCTCGATGGAGAACGCGCCGAGCTGATATCCAAGGCCGGCGCCCCAGCCGATCGGGACCTCGGGCTCGTCGGAGTTCGTGAGGTTGTAGCCAGCGATGCCGACGGAGAGGCCGTCGAAGATGCGCCACTGGAAGCCGACGTCGACGGTGGGGATCTTGAAGCCGCCGTCTTCTATCTCCTCGCCGTTCTCGTCGTAGAGGTCGAACGTGAGGTAGCGGAGCGTGACGCCGAGCGCCGCGCTCTCCGCGACGCGCGTGGCGAGCGCGACCTCGATGCGGTGCCCCTCGATGCGCTCGTCCGGTCCGGGCGCGAACTCGGGGCGGCGCTTGGTCCACGTGTACGCGAGCCCGCCCGCGATCGGGCCGGCCTGGCTGTCGATCACGGAGGCGTTGAAGCGGCGGTCGGAGCCGCGGATGTCGTCGAGGTAACCGAGCTCGAGACTGTACATATGCCCCAAGGCGAGGCCGGCGGGGTTGATGTAGATCGAGTCGTTCGCGGAGGTGAGCGCGCGCTGCGCTTCCGCGAGCCCGAGGAGCCGCGCGCCCTCGTACTGCTGCGCGGCGGCCGGCGTGGCGACACTCGAGAGGAGGATCGTCACGAGGCACCCCGTGAAGGCGGTCACGATCCTCTGCTGGACCATCGGTCTCATCGAAAACACCCCGATTGCGTCACGCCTTCCCCGGCCTCGGCGGCCTATGGTAGCTCACGGATCATGTCGCGCAAGAGCCATCCGGTCGCAGCGATCCTCGCGATCACCGCGTGCTCCTCGATCGCCTACGCGTACATCCTCCCGGCGGACGCCATCCTGTCCTCCGTGTCGAAGCGCCGCGCCAACATCGCGATCGAGACGCTGGTCCTCGAGGGGACGATGGAGGTCGGTCCGAACGCGCCGCACCCGATCTGGGAGGTGCTCGTCCCCGGCAAGGCACACCGCGTGGAGCACAAGCTGACGGACAAGACGATCGTCTCCACGACCGTCGGCGCGCGGCGCTGGACGCACGCGCTCGGTGAGCGCGCCGAACGCCCAGAGATCGTCACGGACGATCTCTTCACGACCTTCCTCGGCGCGAGCTCTGCGGACCCGGGGGGCAAGCGCGGCCTCGCCTTCTGCGAGCGCTTGAAGATCGACACGAGCGTGGTGAGCCTGTCGCGGCTCGATAAGCGCGTCGCGTTCGTCATCGGCGCCAAGCCCTGGGAGACGAACAAGCCGCAGCTGTGGATCGACAAGCGGCTGCGCGTCCCGGTGCGCCTCATCCGCGTGGACGGCTCGGGCAACGTGATCGATCAGCAACTGCACGGGTTCGGTTCGCCGGTGACCGGCGAGTGGTACCCGCGGCACTACGAGGTCTACGAGAACGGCACGCTGAAGTCGCGCGTCACGTACGACCAGGTCGAGGTCAACGTCCCCGTCGAGCCCGCGCTGCTCTCTCCGCCCTCCTCTTGATGAAGCGTCTGACTCTCGCGCTCGTCGCGCTCGCGTTCCTCGGCGCCTGTCGCGAACAGGTGCGCGTGCGCGTGGTGCATCGGACGGCCGACGCCGGTGCGACGCAGACCAGCACCGTGACCCGGTAGGCGCGTGCCCGCTGCCTACGCTCAGGTCGTCGTGAGCCTCCCCGTGTCGGGAGCGTTCCACTACGAAGTGCCCGAAGGCATGGAGCTCGCGGTCGGGCACCGCGTGCTCGTGCCGTTCGGCCCGCGGCGCGTCACCGGGTTCGTGGTCGGCACCGACTCCGCGCCGCCCGACGACATCGACGCGACCAAGCTCAAAGCCGTCATCGAGCGCCTCGACGTCGAGCCGCTGGTCCCGCCCACGCTCCTCGACCTCGCGACGTTCACCGCGGACTACTACCTCGCGACGCCCGGCGAGGTCCTCAAGACCGCGCTCCCGCCCGGGCTCACCGCAGCCTCCACCGCGAAGTTCGTCGCGACCCCCGAGGGGCGCCGGTTCCTCGACGAACAACAGGTGCGCCTGTCGACGGGGCCGCGCATCACGGCGAAGGAGCTCGAGCTGTTGGAGAAGGCCGCGAAGGGCCGCGGCGTGAAGGTGAGCAGCGCGCCCGCGAAGGCCGCTGAGCACCTCGTCGCCGCGGGGCTGATCGCCCGGCGCGACGCGATCGACGCGAAGGAGAGCGGCGGCGACGTGACCGTCCTCGAACGCGCGATGGATCCGAAGGCGGCGTGGGAACACCTCACCCGCGCGCGCACTCGGCTCGAGTTGTTCGAGCGCCTCGAAGAGGGCGCGGTCGACGTCGAAGCGCTGAAGGACTGGCTCGGCGCCTCCGCGTTCCGGCGCGCGTCGAAGGTGTTGCTGGAGCGCGGCGTCGTCACGCAGTCGGTGGTGTCGCGCGAGGCGTACGAGGGCGCCGTCGAGGCGCGGCGCCCCGTCCAGAAAGCGACGCCGCCCGAGCTCACGGAAGAACAGGCGACGGTGCTCGAACCGATCGTCGGTGCCCTCGAGGCGAAGACGGCCGCGGCGTACCTGCTGTTCGGCGTCACCGGGTCCGGCAAGACCGCGGTGTTCGCGCGCGAGCTCCAGCGCGCGCGCGAGCTGGGGCGCGGCGCGATCGTGCTGGTCCCGGAGATCGCGCTGACGCCGCAGCTCGAAGCCCGCTTCGTGCGGCGCTTCGGGAACGAGGTCGTGGTGCTGCACTCCGCGATCCCGGACGCGGAGCGGCGGCGGCGCTGGCGAAAGCTGCGTGACGGCAAGGCCTCGATCGCGCTCGGCGCGCGCTCGGCGCTGTGGGCGCCGGTGAAGGACCTGGGCATCGTGGTCGTGGACGAGGAGCACGACGCGTCGTTCAAGCAGAGCTCGGAGGTCCGCTACCACGGCCGCGATCTCGCGCTCTACCTCGCGCGGAAGACGGACAGCGTCGCGGTGCTCGGGACGGCCACGCCCTCCGTGGAGACGCTCGCGCTCGTGGACAAGGGCCGGCTGACGCAGCTGGTGCTGGAGCGGCGCGTCGGGGACCGGCCGATGCCTTCGATCCAGGTCGTGGACCTCTCGGAGGAGAAGCGCGCGATGAAGGGCGCGGTGCACTTGATGTCGCGCGCGCTGCAAGACGGCTTGCGTGAGGTCGTCGCGAAGGAGCAGCAGGCGATCCTCTTCCTCAACCGGCGCGGCTTCAACACTGTCGTCTACTGCGGGAGCTGCGGCGACGCGCGGCGCTGTTCACACTGCGACGTCTCGCTCACGCACCACCGGTGGCAGCGCAAGCTGGCTTGCCACTACTGCGGGCACCTCGAGTCGTTCTCCGCGCCCTGCCCCAAATGCGGCGCGATCGACGTCGAGCCTCACGGGGCCGGGACCGAGCGCCTCGTGGAGACGGTCCTCGCGGACATCCCGGACGCGCGCGTGCTGCGGTTGGACCGCGACGTCACGAGCAAGGTCGGCGCGCTCGACAAGACGCTCGCGGCGTTCCGCGCGCACGAGGCGGACATCCTCGTGGGCACGCAGATGGTCGCGAAGGGGCACGACTTCCCGAAGGTCACGCTCGTGGGGATCGTGTTGGCGGACGCGTCGCTGTCGGTGCCGGACTTCCGCGCCGCGGAGCGGACGTTCCAGCTCATCACCCAGGTCTCGGGCCGCGCGGGGCGGGCCGAGCACCCGGGGCGCGTGGTCATCCAGACGTTCCAACCGAAGCACTACGCGCTGACGTGCGCGATCGATCATGACGCTCGGCGCTTCTACGAGCTCGAGTGCGGGCAGCGCGAGGGGCTCGGCTACCCGCCCTTCTCGAGGCTCGGGTTGGTGCGGGTGGAGGCGAAGACGGGGAGCGCCGCGGAGCGGGCGGCGGAGATCGTCGCGGAGGTCGCGCACCCGGTGGTCGCCCCCGACGGGCGGGTGCTGGGGCCGGGGCCGGCGCCGATCGAGAAGCTGCGCGACCGCTACCGCTGGCGGGTCCTGCTGTTCGCGCCGACGCCCGCGCGCCTCGTACACGCGATGACGCTGGTCCGGAACCACGCGACGGAGCGCATCCGGGGCGCAGATCTGATCTTCGA
>JAUHYN010000613.1 GCA_030426505.1 bacterium
GGTCCTCGTCGAGTCCCTGTACAACGGCCTGCAGGCGCTCAACTTCGCGGCGTCGCACGCGATGGTCGAGGAGACCGACGACGACGCACCGCTGGACGCCGAAGCCGGCGGCAGTAACGCGCTGACGATGGCGTTCTCGTTCGTCCTCGCCATCGGCTTGTTCGTCGGCCTCCCCCACCTGCTCGCGTGGGGCACGGGCGAGCTCGCCGGCGCGGAGCTCGGCCTCGACAGCTTCCTGTTCCACCTGCTCGACGGCGTCTTCAAGCTCGCGATCTTCGTGGGCTACATCTCGGCGATCTCGCTGATCCCCGAGATACGTCGCGTGTTCGAGTACCACGGCGCCGAACACAAGGTCGTGAACGTCTACGAGAACGAGCTGCCGCTCACGATCGAGAACGCGCGCAGCTTCACGACCTTCCACGCGCGCTGCGGGACGAGCTTCATCCTGTTCGTGCTCGTCCTCTCGATCTTCATGTTCGCCGTGGTGTTCCCGTTCATCCCCACGGTGTCGGACGTCGCGATCGTGAATCACCTCGCGATGATCTTCATCAAGGTCCCGCTGATGATCCCGCTCTCCGGGATCGCCTACGAGATCAATCGCTACGCCGCGCGCCACCCGGACCAGTTCTGGGTGCAGGCGCTCGTCGTCCCCGGTCGCCTCATGCAGAAGCTCACGACCAAGGAGCCGAGCGACGACCAGCTCGAGATCGCGCTCGCCGCGATGCAGGCCGCGCTCGCGCGCGAAGCCGCCCTCGTCGACATGGACGTGTCCGCCGCGAAGGCCGTGAAGCTCGCGCAGCCCGTGGGCGGCAACGTCGCCGTGTTCGGCAGCTACGGCGAGCTCGCCGCGGCGATGGACACCGGGCGTTAGCGACCGTCCGGCCCCCCCGTCACTGCCCCCGCCCCTTTCGAACCCTCAGGAGCCCCGCGATGCTCGAACAACTCGAAGACGTCGAACGTCGATTCGAAGAGCTCAACCAGAAGATGTCCCACCCGGAGATCGCTTCGGACATCGAACAACTCAAGAACCTCGGGAAGGAGCGCGCGCGCCTCGAGAAGGTCGTCACGCTCTTCCGCGAGTACAAGAAGGTCGACGCCGAGCTAGCGGGCGCCAAGGAGCTCCTCGAAGCCGGCGACGACGACGAGATGCGCGAGATGGCGAAGGCGGAGATCAAGGAGCTGTCGCCGCGCCTCGACGAGCTGAAGAGCGCGCTCGAACTGGAGCTGCTCCCGCGGGACCCGCTCGACGACAAGAGCGTGGTCCTCGAGATCCGCGCGGGCGCGGGCGGTGACGAGGCGTCGCTGTTCGCGGGCGAGCTGTTCTCGCTGTACTCGCGCTACGCGGCGGACAACGGCTGGAAGGTCGACGTGATGAGTTCGAACTCCGGCTCGAAGGGCGGGTTCAAGGAGATCATCGCGACGATCGAGGGCGACGAAGTCTACTCGTCGCTCAAGTGGGAGGGCGGCGTGCACCGCGTCCAGCGGGTGCCGCAGACGGAGCAGCAGGGGCGCATCCACACGTCCACCGTCACGGTCGCGGTGATGCCGGAGGCCGAGGAGGTCGACGTGCAGATCGACCAGAACGATCTCCGCGTCGATGTGTTCCGCGCGGGCGGCCACGGCGGTCAGTCGGTCAACACGACGGACTCCGCGGTGCGCATCGTCCACCTCCCGACGAACACGGTCGTCATCTGTCAGGACGAGAAGTCGCAGCACAAGAACCGCGCGAAGGCGATGAAGGTGCTGCGCGCGCGGCTGTTCGAGGTGGAGCGCGCGCGCGCCGCGGCCGAGCTCGGCGAGCAGCGGCGCTCGATGGTCGGGACGGGCGATCGCTCGGAGAAGATACGCACGTACAACTTCCCGCAGGACCGCGTCTCCGATCACCGCATCAACCTCACGCTGCACAACCTCCCCAAGATCATGCAGGGCGACCTGGACCCGATCGTCACCGCGCTCCGAACCCACGCGCAGGCCGAACAGCTCGGCTCCGCCACGAAACCGGGCAAGGATGTCTGATCCGCGCAAGCAGCGCTGGTCGATCCTCGAGGTGCTCGACTGGACCCGCGGCCACTTCGAGAAGAAGGGCCTCACCTCGCCTCGCCTCGACGCGGAGGTGATCATCGCGCACGCGCTCGGCCTGAAGCGCGTGATGCTCTACGCGAAGCACGACCAGCCGCTGGTCCCGGAGGAGCTCGCGAAGATCCGTACGCTCGTCGCGCGGCGCGCGAACGCCGAACCCATCGCGCACCTCGTGGGGAGCCGTGAGTTCTGGAGCCTCGACTTCGAGGTCACCAAGGACACGCTCGTCCCGCGCCCCGACACCGAGACGCTCGTGGAGGTCGCGCTCGACGTGAGCCGCGACCGCGGCGTGGCGACCATCGTGGACGTCGGGACCGGCACCGGGTGCGTGGCGATCACGCTCGCGACGGAGCTGAAGGACGCGAAGGTGTGGGCGCTCGAGATCTCGGAGCCCGCGCGCGCCGTCGCGAACCGCAACCTCGAAAGACACGCGGTCTCGGATCGCGTGACCGTCCTCGCGAGCGACCTCCTGCACGCGCTCCCGCACGACGTCCCGCCGATCGATCTCCTCGTCGCGAACCTCCCGTACATCCCGAGCGGCGACCTCCCGAAGCTGATGGCCGACGTCCGAGATCACGAACCCTCGCTCGCGCTCGACGGCGGGCGCGACGGCCTCGACCTCGTGCGCCGGCTCGTCGACCAGGCCCCGGAGCGCCTCGCGCCCGGCGGCGCGCTCGTGCTCGAAGCGGGGTACGATCAACACTTGGCGATCCGCGGGCTGCTCGAGCGCGCAGGCTTCGTCGACGTCGCGACCGTGAAGGACCCGGGCGACCACGAGCGCATCACGTGGGGGCGTCGGCCGTGACGCCGCTGCGGATCGGCCTGCCGAAGGGGCGCCTCTTCGACCACGCGGCGGCCCTGTTCGAGCGCGCCGGTATCCCGCTCGAGGGCGTCTCGCCCAAGGCGCGCAAGCTCGTGCAGACCACCACGCTCGAGGGCATCGGCGACGTCGAAGTGCTCACGCTGCGCGCATCGGACGTCGGGGCGTACGTGGAGCACGGCGTATGCGCGGTGGGGGTGCTCGGCTCGGACGTGTTGAAGGAGCAGCGCCCGAACGTGCTGGCGCCGCTCGACCTCGGGTTCGGTCGCTGCCGGATGTGCCTCGCGGCGGAGCCGGGCGTGGACGCGCTCGCGTTGGAGACGCCGCGGGTCGCGACCAAGTACCCGCGCATCGCCGCCGACTTCTTCCTGCAGCGCGGATCACCGGCCGAGATCATCCCGCTGTCCGGTGCGATCGAGGTCGCGCCGCTCGTGGGGCTGGCGGACGCGATCGTCGACATCGTGGAGACCGGCGAGACGCTCCGGCAGAACGGGTTGGTCGTCCACGCGGAGGTGTTCGAGATCAGCGCGCGGTTGATCGTGAACCGCGCCGCGATGCACCTGTCGATGCAGCGCGTGCGGACGCTCCAGAGCAAGTTGGGCGCGGCGATCGGTCGCGCGTAGGAGGCCTCGATGCCCACTCCGATCTTCCGAACCGACGACCCGAACTTCACGAACGTGTGGCAGCGCCTCCTGGCGCGGCGCGATGACGCCGACACCTCGCGCGTCGAGGAGTCGGTGCGCTCGATCGTGGACCAGGTGCGCTTCAGGAAGGACGCCGCGTTGGTCACGCTCACGGCGCGCTTCGATCGGCGCCCGGACGTCACCGCGGCCGAGCTGGAGATCGGGCGCGACGCGATGCAGGCCGCCCACGCGCGGCTCGACGACGCGTTGCGCGGCGCGCTCGAACGCGCCGCGGAGCGCATCCGTCGGTTCCACACACTCCAGGCCGAACAGCTCGCCGACGCGAAGATGACGGAGGACGGCGCGTCGGTCGAGCTCGTCGTGCGCCCGCTGGAGCGCGTGGGCATCTACGTCCCCGGCGGCACCGCGACGTATCCATCCACGGTGTTGATGAACGCGATCCCCGCGAAAGTCGCGGGCGTGCGCGAGGTCGTGATGGTGTCGCCCGCGGGAGACGGCGTGGTCGCCGACATCGTCCTCGCCGCCGCGCACCTCGCGGGCGTGGATCGCCTGTTCACGATCGGCGGCGCGCAGGCGGTCGCGGCGCTCGCGTTCGGCACCGAGACCGTGCCGGCGGTCGACAAGATCGTCGGCCCCGGCAACGCGTGGGTCGCGGAGGCGAAGCGCCAGGTCTTCGGCTTCGTCGACATCGACGAGATCGCCGGGCCGTCCGAGGTATTGATCGTCGCCGACGACTCCGCAGATCCGGAAGTCGTCGCCGCGGACCTCCTCGCGCAGGCCGAACACGACGTCCGCGCCGCGGCGCTCCTCGTCACGTGGGACGCCGCGCTCGGCGAGGCGACCGCGGCCGCCGCCGACCGCCAGGCCGCCGCGCTCCCGCGCCAGGAGCAAGCCACGAAGGCGCTCGAGCAGCGCGGCGGAGTCATCATCGCGAAGAGCGCCGACGAGGCCTACGACCTCATGAACGCGTACGCGCCCGAACACCTCGGCCTCGCGACGGCGGCGCCCCGCGATTCGCTCGCGCGGGTGCGTCACGCGGGCGCGGTGTTCCTCGGGCACCACGCGCCGGAGGCGCTCGGCGACTACAACGCCGGCTCGAACCACGTGCTCCCGACCGGGGGCGCGGCGCGGTTCGGCTCGCCGCTGTCGGTCCACGACTTCGTCCGCCGCATGAACGTCCTCGACCTCGACGGCGCCGCCCTCGCCCGGCTCGGCCCGGACGCCGCGACGCTCGCCCGCGCGGAGGGGCTCGAGGCCCACGCGCGCGCGATCGAGGTGCGCGACCGAGACGGTTCGCGGTAGATTCGCGACGCCATGACCGAGAAGCGACGTTCGAAGAACGGCCACACCGCTCCCGAGGACGAGCCGCGCCTCCCGGTGCCCGTCAATCGCCCCGAAGCGGCGGGCCGACGCGCCACGGTGCAGCGCCAGACGAAGGAGACCAACGTGCAGGTCGTCGTGGATCTCGACGGCACCGGGCTCCATCAGATCGACACCGAGGTCCCGTTCTTCAACCACATGCTCGAGAGCTTCGCGCACCACTCGATGATCGACGTGCGCGTCCTCGCGCGCGGCGATCTCGAAGTCGACCCGCACCACGTCGTGGAAGACGTCGGCCTGTGCCTCGGCCGCGCGGTCCTCGACGCGCTCGGCGATCGCGCGGGCATCCGCCGCTACGGCGAATCGACGCGCCCGATGGACGAGGCGCTCGTCCGCGCCTACGTCGACTACTGCGGGCGCCCGGCGTTCGTTTACAAGGTCGACGTCCCGCCGGGTCGCATCGGCACGTTCGACGTCGAGCTCGCGGAGGTCTTCTTCTCCGCGTACTGCGCCGAAGCGCGCATGAACCTCCACCTGATCCTCGAGTACGGCAAGAACCGCCACCACATCGTGGAGGGGTGCTTCAAGACCCTCGCCGCCGCTACGCGCATGGCGGTCGAGGGCGACCCGAGGCGCGACGCGGTGCCATCGACCAAGGGCAGCCTCGATTGAACGAGCCC
>JAUHYN010000614.1 GCA_030426505.1 bacterium
GATGCGCCCGGAGCTGTCATCGATGCCTTCGGCGCAGGAGCGCTTCCAGCTCGAGGCGCGCGCGGTGTGTCGCCTGGACCACCCGAACATCGTGCGCGTCACGGACTTCGGTCACGGGCGCGACGGGCGGATGTTCCTCGTGATGGATGTCGTGGAAGGCGAGTCGCTCGCCGGGATGTTGAGGCGCGAGAGCGCGCTCGACATCCGGCAGGCGCTGCGCTTCGTGTGTCAGCTCCTGAGCGGACTCAAGCACGCGCACGACGCCGGCGTGGTCCACCGCGACCTGAAGCCCGAGAACGTCATCATCGCGGAGCGCGAGGGCAAGCTGATCCCGAAGATCCTCGACTTCGGCATCGCCAAGATCACCGACCAAGAGGGCCAGCGATCGATCACGCAGGCCGGCACGGTGTTCGGGACGCCGCGCTACATGTCGCCGGAGCAGGCGGCCGGCGAGCAGGTCGATCTCCGCACCGACATCTACACGGTCGGCGTGATCCTCTACCAGATGCTCACGGGGCGCATCCCGTTCGACGGCACGTCGACGGTCCAGATCCTCTCGCGGGTGCTCACGCAGCCCCCGCCGCCGATGCGTCTGGCCTATCCGGATCGCGACGCGGTGCGCGCCGTCGAGGAGCTCGTGATGCGCGCGCTCGAGAAGGAGCGCGACGCGCGCTACGCGGACACGACCGAGTTCGAGGCGAGCATCGACGCCGTCGTGCAGCGGTACGGCCTGCAGTAGCCGGCTCTCCTTACTTCTGGATCTCGTCGAGGAGGCGCTTCGCGCCGTACACCGAGCCGAGCGCCTCCACCATGAACCGGCTGTCGACCGCGACGGCGCGGTTCACCGAGGCGTCGAAGCCGTAGTCCCCGCCGAGGGAGTAGATGTTGCCGTCGAAGATCAGCCCGACGATCTCGCGCTTCGCGTTGAACAGCGGTGAGCCCGAGTTGCCGCCGATGATGTCGTTCGTCGTGACGAGGTTCATCGGGGTGTCGAGATCGATCGCGCCCTTCTTCTTCGTGAACGACTTCGGCAGCGCGAACGGCGGCTGCCCCGTGGCGCGCCCGAACGCGCCCGCGATCGTGGTGTACGGCGTGACCGGTCGGCCGCGGTGCGCGAAGCCCTTCACCTGTCCGTACGAGAGGCGAAGCGTGAAGGTGGCGTCCGGGTACGTGCTGGTCCCGAACGTCGCGAAGCGCGCGTTGGCGACCTTCTCGGTGTTCTTGTCCACGACCGACTCCACTTGCGTCTCGTAGCGCTCACGGATCGCGCGCGCGTCCGCGTCGATCTCGCGGGCGAGGACGATCATCGGGTCCTTCGACTTCTCGATCGCGGACGGCCCGCCGTCGAACAGCTTCTTGCGGAACGCCGGTCGATCCAGCTTCGACTTCAGCAGCCGATCCGCGAGTGTCTCGGGCGACGCGGCGCCGAGGACCTTCTTCACGAAGGGGTCGTCGGGGCCGAGCTCTTCGCGGAGCTTCGTGAGGTAGAGGATCAGCTTGAGGCGCTCGAGCTTCGCGTGGATCGGCGCCTTCGACATCAGGTGCGCCTTCATCGCGGGGAGCTTCGAGTCCGTGAACTCCGGCAGGCGCTCGCCGTTCGGCTTGTTCTGTTCGGCCGCCCACCGCACGAGCGTCCGCGCGTGACCCATCGCCGCGGACCCGAACGTCCC
This sequence comes from bacterium, assembly GCA_030426505.1. Lineage (GTDB taxonomy): Bacteria > Myxococcota > Kuafuiibacteriia > Kuafuiibacteriales > Kuafuiibacteriaceae > JAUHYN01. The sequence goes on from JAUHYN010000614.1 coordinate 1,671, forward strand.
GCGCGCTTCCTTCGCGTTGTACTCGGTCCGGAGGTCACGCGCGACGCGGAGCGCGCGCTCGATCGCGTCCCACGCGCCCTTGTACTCGGCGAGCTTCGGGTCGGAGGCGACCTTCTTCTTCACCTGCGCTTCGGCCTCGGCCTTCTGGCGCATCAGCTCCTTGTCGAGGAGCGCCTCGAGGCGACCGCGCAGCGCCTTGTAGCCGTTCTCGACGTAGAGGAGATCCGTCTTCGCGATGCGCTGCTGATCCTTGCTCTGCCGCGCGAACACCGTGAGCTGCCCGCGCATCTCCGCGAGCCAGAAGAGGCGATCGGGGAGGTAGACGTCGCGGAGGTACTCGAGCTGGGCGACGGTGTTGCCGCGGCTCGTGCGGCCGGGGTTGCCGCTCACGAAGACGAGCTCGCCTTCCTCCGAACCGTCCTTCGACCACGTGAAGCGGTTCGGCGTGGTGGCCGGCTTGCCGTCCTCGTAGATGCGGAGGAGGGCCATGTCGAGGTTGTACCGGGGGAAGTTGAAGTTGTCCGGGTCGCCACCGAAGTAGGCGATGGCGTCCTCCGGCGCGAACACGAGCCGCACGTCCTGGAAGCGGCGGTACGTGTACAGGTCGTAGCGCCCGCCGTGGTAGAGCGTGACCACGTCGCAGCGCACCTGGTCGCTCTTCGCGCAGTCCTTCTCGATCGCGGCGATCTCCTTGTCGCGCGCCTCCTTGAACGCCGCACCCTCGAGGCCCTTGGTCACGCCGTTGATGCGCGCGGTGACGTCGGTGATCGCGGTGAGCTGGTTGATCTCCATCGCGGGGCACTGACGCTCGGCGGCGTCGTTCTTCGCGAGGAAGCCCTTTTCGCTGAGATCGTCCTTCTTGGTCGACAGCTGCGCGACACAACGCGCGGCGCAGTGGTGGTTCGTCAGCACGAGCCCGCGGTCGGACACGATGCTCGCGGAGCAGCCGCTCGTCAGCCGCACGGACGCGAGGCGCACGGCGTCGAGCCACGCCTGGTCCGGCGCGAAGCCGAGCGCCTTCGTGCGCTCGGTCGGGAACCCGTTGAGGGTCCACATGCCCTCGTCGGCGGAGGCGGAGCGCGGGAGCGGGAGCGCGGACGCGAATGTGAGCAGAGCGGCGGCGAGGAGCCCGGGACGCTTCATCGCTCCACCGAGCACCACGCACCGACGGCGGAGTCAATGCGGGGTTGACAGTGCGCGCGGTGCGGAGAGGAATGAGACTCCGTCATGCCGGTCTATGCGTACTACTGCGCCGCCAACGAGACGACGGTCGAGGTCGCGCACTCCATGAAGGACGACCTCACGACCTGGGGCGAGGTCTGCGCGCGCGCCGAGCACCCCGTCGGCGACACGGATCCCGAAGCGAGCGTGGAGCGCATCCTCTACGCGCCGGGCCTCGCGATGCCCGCGGGCGACGCCAAGCTCAAGGAGATGGGGTTCACGAAGCTCGTGCGCCGCGACAAGGGCGTCTACGAGAACGTCACGGCCACGGACGGCGAGAAGCGCTACATGCGCGCAGACGACCCGTCGTCGGTACCGAACATCAAGAAGCGCATCGGGGACTGAGGGGCGCGCGAGACCGATTGCCCTTTACAACGAAGGCCCAATCTCCTCTGCTCGTTCGCCGAGATGGACCTGAAACGAGTCAGCGCCGAAGAAGCCAAGAAGCTGGTCGAGGACGACGGCTACGTCGTGGTCGACGTCCGCTCGATGCCCGAGTACGCGGAGGAGCACGCGGAGGGCTCGGTGAACATCCCGTTCCTGCACCGCACTCCGCAGGGCATGATCCCCAACGAAGACTTCGCGCGCATCGTCCAGTTCCGCTTCCCGGACACCGACGCGAAGATCGTCACCACCTGCCAGATGGGCGGGCGCTCCGTCCGCGCCGCGCAGCAGCTTCTGAACCTCGGCTACAAGAACGTGGTCGATCTCCGCGGCGGCTTCGGCAGCGAGCGTGACGAGGGCGGCAACATCGTCCACCCCGGCTGGAAGGACTCCGGCTACGCGGTCGAGACCGGTGAGCCCGAAGGGTTCAGCTACAAGTCGATCAACAACGAGGCGAACCAGGCGCGCCAGGAGGCGGCCGCGGCGTCCGCGCCGGCCGAAGAGCCCGCGGCGGCGCCCGCGATGGCGGGGCCGAACCGCTTCGCGAGCACGACCCGCACGGTCCAGTGCGCGCGCCTCGGCAAGGAGCTCCCGGGCCTCAAGCGTCGCCCGTATCCGGGTGAGCTCGGGCAGCGCATCTTCGACACCATCTCGGCCGAGGCGTGGAACGCGTGGGTCGAGCACTCGAAGATGATCATCAACGAGTACCGGATCAACTCGGCCGACCCGAAGGCGATCAAGCTCCTCATGGAGCAGTGCGAGCAGTTCCTGTTCGGTGACGGCGCGGCGCGCCCCGAAGGCTACGTCCCGAGCTGATCCGCGCCCGCGCGCGTCACCCAGTCCACCGCGCGGTTCTCGGCCCAGAACGGATCCGGGTCCGCGCCGCGCGACGACCGCCCCGCCACGAAGCCCACGTGTCCGCCGCGCTCGGTGACGCGGATGTGGACGTGGTCCGGCGCCCACTTCTCCCACTCTTCGAGCGGCGCCGCCGGGACGAAGCTGTCGTCCTTCGCGTGCAGTACCAACGTCTCGGCGCGGATGCCTTCGAGGTGCCGGCCGGCGCTCGCGCGGAAGTAGTAGTCGTCGGCGTCCGCGAACCCGAAGCACGGCGCGATGTAGCGGTCGTCGAAGATGCGGAGCGTCTTAGCGCCGCGGAGGCCGGCGACGTCGTAGCGCTCGGGGAACAGCCTCGCCTTCCGGCGCACCATCGCGGCGAGGCTCTCGAGGAACGCGCGCTGGTAGATACCGTTGAGGAAGCCGCGATCGATCGCGGCGGAGGCGAGCGCGATCTCGATCGGCGGAGACACGGCGACGATCCGCTCGAGGCCACACGCCGCGCCGCGCTCGCCCGCGTACTTCAGCACCACGTTGCCGCCCATCGAGAACCCGATCAGCGGGGCGCGCTCGATCCCGACGCCGTCCATCACCCGCACGAGGTCGTCGGCAAAGGCCTCGACGGTGGCGCCTTGCTTGGTCTTCGCGGGCTCGCTGTCGCCGTGGCCTTTGTAGTCCCAGAACAGCACGCGGTAGCGGGGCGTCCAGTGCGGAAGGATCTTTCGCCAGAAGAACGCCGAGGTCGAGACACCGTTGGCGAGCACGAGGGGTGGGCCCTGCCCCATCACGCGATAGACGAGGCGAGTCCCGTCCGCGGCGTGCACGTGTCCGGCGGTCTCGTTCATGGCGTGGCTGGGGCGCTCAGACGTGGTGCAGCACCACGTCGATCACGATCCCCGCGAGGTAGTACATCCCGAACTTGCGCGTGTGCACGAACGCCATCGCCACGAAATACAGCGGCCACACCCCGGGGGGCCACTGTGCCGGCGCCGTCGCGGGGCGCGGCTTGGTGAGCGCTCGATTGGCCCGGGTCATGGCGCCACTCGCCCCGAGCACGATCAGCACCGGCATCATGAAGTAGCCGGTCGACACCAGGTACGCGACGACGCCGTACTGCAGCGCGAGCATGGCGCGAGCGATCAGGCGCGACGTCGGGTCGCCGAGCAGCACCGGCAGGGTGCGAATGCCCTTGGCGCGGTCCTGGTCGAGCTTGTCGATGTGCTTGCCGAAGATGACGACCGTGGCGCCGAGCGACAGCGGCAGGCTCGCGAGCATCACGTCGAGGTCCCACTGCCCCGTCAGCACGTAGTAGCCGCCGCCGACCATCAGCGGACCCCACACCACGAGCACCGCAACCTCGCCGAGCCCGATGAACTTCATCGGCCACGTATAGAAGAGGACGAACACCAGGCCGATCCCGAGCAGCG
>JAUHYN010000615.1 GCA_030426505.1 bacterium
GCCCGGAAGGAGGTGCAGCGACTGCGGCGGCGGCTCCAAATATGCGGGCTCCTCAACGAAGCGATTGCGCCCGAGGAGCCAGTCCCAGAAACCCACTACGGGGAACCTAACCGCATCTCTCGACGGTTGTTCGAGATCTCTCTCGAGCGCTCGAATGAGCCTTCAGATCCGCGCGTACCGCTCACCGAACGCCTCGACGTCCGGGCGGTCCTCGGGGCGGAGCGCCGTGGCTTCGGCGAGGAGCGACACGAGCGCGGCCGGCGCCACCGCTTCCAGGCGACGGCGGAGCGCGAGGTCCTCGAGCGGGGCGCGCTCCTGGTGCGCGAGGATTCGGGCGCCGAGCGCGATGCCTTCGAAGAACGAGTGGCCGGCGAGCGTCCGGTAGATCGTCGCGGCGAGCGCGTACACGTCCGTGTTCGGGTGGACCTCGCCGCGCGTCTGCTCGGGGGCGAGGTAGCCGGGGGTCCCGCTCACCACGTCGGCGCCGCCGGCCGCGGCGAGTGTGCGCGCGACGCCGAAGTCGATCACGACCGCGCCCAAGACCGGGACGCCGTGCCGGTGATCGAGTGGGACGAAGCGCGGCGCTTCGGGGGGCAGTGGCATGCGCAGGAAGAGGTTGCCCGGCTTGAGGTCGCAGTGGACCAAACCGATGCGGTGCATCGCGACGAGCCCGTTGATCGTGTCCTCCACGATCGGTCGCAGCTCCTCGAACGTCACCGGCGCCGCCTCCGTGTACGCCGCGAGGTCGCAGCCGACCAACCACTCGAGCACGAGGTACGGCTGGTCGTCGTCCCACCCGAAGTCGACGAAGTTGGCGACGTTCGGGTGATACATTCGCTTGAGTAGATCCGCCTCCATCGCGAGTGACACGCGGAGGGCGTCCTTCTCCATCGTCCCCAAGAGCGCGCTCCGCGCGGGGAGGAGCTTCATCACGAACTGTCGCCCGACGGGCTCGCGAACGACGCGCCACACCTCGCCCTGCGCGCCGCTCCCGAGCAGCGTCTCCAGGCGGTACGGGCCCACCTGACGGAACGTCCGGTCACCCCACGACGAGCCGCTCCGTCGAACCGCGGAGAAGCACGTGCGAATCGCGCCCTCGAGGACCGGGCCCAGCACCGGGCCTCCGGGTTCGCGCCACCGCTCGATCAACGCCTCGTCGTCGCGCTCGGGCGCGCCGAGCGCGCTCACCGTCGACGCCACGAGATCCCGCATCGTCTCGTTGGGCCAGGTGATCTCTGCGTCCGTCGCGAGCGCGCGGGCGGGCTCGCCGAGGAGCTCGCTCAGCGTCGCCGTCGCTTCGCCCAGTTCGATCACCGCGAGGCGGATCTTCGTGCTGTCACGCGTGGAGCGCGCCGAGGACGCGCGCGCGAGCGCGTTGCCGATCGCCTCCACCGTCGATCGCAGGGCGGTGTCCTGCGCGCCGAGCGCCGCGAGAGCCTCGAGCACGACCTTCCGCCACCGCCCGTCTTCCGCGTTCGGTTCGCTCAACGCGGCGCGCAGCGCCTCGGCGCGGCTACGCGCGCGGCGGGGGAGGGCCTCGCCCGAGTCGCTCTCGGCGCGCGCGACGAACGCGACCGCGTCGTCACTCGCGGCCGCGAGCGACCACCACGCGAGGAACTTCGACTGCGCGTCGCGGTCCGTCGGCTCGAGGTGCGCGGCCTGGACGATCCGCGCCACGAGCTCGCCGAGCGGCTTCTTGAACCTCGACGCGTGCCGCTTCGAAGGCGACCGCAACCACGCCGGCCGCTCGATCGATCGCAGTACCGCGCGGACGTTGCGCCCGGAGGGCTCCGCGTCGATCACGAGCCCCAGCACGCGCAGCGCCGTCCGGTGCAGCGCGAAGCTCGGGGTCTCGGCGTCCAGCGTGTTGGCGGCGGTCTCGAGCATCTGCGCGAGGAGCGCGCTGCGATCGATCGGCGCCTCCTCTGCGCCCGCTGCGCCAAGGAGCTTCTCGTACAACCCGATCGCCGCGGCGCGCGCGCACGACTCGACCGCGAACAAGCGCGGCGCGAGCGGACCACCGCCGTGCGACGCCGACTCGAACGTCGCAGCGAGTTGCCGCGCCAGCGTCTCGGCGCGGGTCGTCACGCGCGATGGGTCGGCGCCGAGCGCGAGGTCGACGAGGCGGTCGAGCGCGCCCTCGATGTCGGTGGGATCCGGATCGAGGTCGTCGAGGAAGTCGGTGCGCGCGCGGATCTCCGTCGCGAGCAGCGCCTCCGCCACCGAGGTGGTCTCGCGCGCCGCGCGCTCGCGCGCCTCGGCGAGGAGCTGCCGTCCGGTGCGGTCGAGCAAGCCTCTGCGGTGCGCCGCGATCAGCCCGCCGCTCGCGCTCCACCACACCGCGAGCGAAGACGCGCTCCGGAGCCTCGTCGCGAACGCCTCCCAGAGATCGCGACGCGCGACGATCAGGTGCGGGATCGCCGGACCGACCGCCGCGATGGTCCACGCGTCGGCGCCGTCGTCGAGGAGGCGCTCGACGTGCGCCGCCGTCCACCACGCCTTCTCGCCCGGCATCGACGCCAACGCGCACGTCGCGCGGCGCCGCTGCGAGAGGTTGTCGCTCTCGACGGCGGAGAAGAGCCAGGCGCGCGCGTCGCGGTTGTGCGCGGCGAGTCGCCCGAGGGCGACGGCGCTGGGGATCCACACGAGCGCGTCCGGGTGCGCGAACAACGCGCGCAGCGGGCGGAGGACGCCGTGCGCCGCGACGTCCGCGCGGTAGCCCTCCGCTGCCGTCGCGAACGCGCGCGCGGCGAGGATGCGATCGAGCAGAGTCTGTCGCGCGCGTCGTCCGACCATGCGTCGGAACGTCTCGCGGTGATCGAAGAGCCACCGCGCGAGGCGCGGGATCGAGTGACCATCGCGGCCCGCCCACCACAGCGCGAGATCGACGCGCGCCCGCGTGGTCGCGTCCTCGTCGAGCCAGTCCGCCGAACCCGTGTACGGGAGCGACGCGAGGCGATCGGCCGGCGGGCCCAACGCCACGCGGCGCCGCGCTGCGCGCGCGAGCAGCGACGGCGGTTGGAGCGCGTCCTCCGCGACCTCGAAGAGCGGCGCCAACGTCAGCTCGAATCGCGCAGCGTTCGCCTCGGCCCACGCGAGGACGACCGCGCCGAGGCGCCCCTCGAGCGCGGCGGCGGGGATCGGCGCGCCGCGCTGCGTAAGGGCCTCGAGCTCGGCGGCGGCGTCTCGCCCGAGCTGGAAGTTCTTGCTCTCCCACGCGCCGACGAGGGCGTCGGTCGAGAGGCGCTCGGTCGCGACCAGCGCGTCTACGGCGCGGAGCGAGGAGAGGAGTCGATCGTTCATAGGCTCCGCATGTTGTCGCCGCTGACCATGTACGGGCCGCTCCCGGCCGGGCCCGCGACGTCGACCTCGGTACAGCTGATCCCGAGCCGCGTCCCCGAGCCGTTCGTGCTCTCGTGTCCGTACAGGAGGAACAGCGTGCGTTGACCGCTCGTGAAGCGCGAGAAGCTCACGTTGAACGTGTCGCCCGTCTGCGGGATCGGGTACGTCCGCGAGTCGAGCACGTTGAAGCACGTGCTCTCGAGGTCGATCGCGCCGGCGTACGCGTCCGCGCACGTCACGCGTCGATCGCCCGCGGTGCGATCCGCGATTGCGAACCCGGCGAACGACTGAACCACGCCGACGTTCGGTTCGATCGTCACGACGATCGAATGGACGTCGTCCGCGTCGAGCACCGCGGGGCGATCGCAGGCGCGGTCGGCACACAGCGCGCGGTTGTAGTCGGGGCACGTCGGACAGTTCGTCGGTGCGGGGAGATCGGGTTCGCAGTCGTTCGCGCGCAGGCAGTCGGCGGGCTCGGCGGCGCAGAACGAAGGGCCGGCGTCGACGGGGCCGGCGTCCCGGAACCCAGCGTCGCGCACGCCCGCGTCTCGTCCGGCGTCACGTTCGCCTGCGTCCCGACCGGCGTCCAGGCCGCCGCCGTCGTAGGCCGCGACACCGGCGTCCCTGACTCCGCCGTCGCGCGCCGACGGCGGCTCCGCCTCCGGGACGCACGCCGCGAGGACGAGCAACGACACGGCCACGCGACGCACGGCCCGCATGGTGCCTCGCGATGGGATTCGATGCACGCGCAACCGTCCGATGTGCATCTGTCCGCGCGCCGTTGCGATCGCTCGCGCGTCCTGCGCGGATTCACACGCTCCCGCGCGCGCGCCGCGCGGCACGGAATCTGCTTTTCGATCGCCGACGATGGCGAACGGAACCCAGACGGTCACCAAGACGCAGGCTCGCGTCTCGTACAACGCTCAGTCGGTCACGAAGGGGGGCGGCGCGGCGAAGCAGAGCGCTTACGCCGGACAGTCGGGGCGCAAGCTCGTCGACTCGATGAAGCAAGATCTGAAGGCGGCGCAGGGCGGCGACGGCGACGCGATGAAGCGCCTCGAAGAGCTCGCGAAGCAGAACCAGGAGCTGTTCAAGAAGTTCCAAGAGCTGATGGGCGGCGGACCGAAACCGGATCCCGGCACGACGCCCGCGCCCGCGCCCACGAACGGACCGCAGCCGGCCCCCAACCCCGCGCCCGCTCCGGGGCCCGCACCCGGCGGCGGCGGGTGCTCGGGCGGAGGCTGCGGAGGTGGCGGCGCCGCGGGGGGGAGTGGCGGTGCGAACTCGATCCTCGACTTCCTCAAGATGATCCTCGAGCTGCTCCAGAAGAACCAGCAGCAGCCCGATCAGGCCGACCCGAACGCGAACCCGAACGCGCCCGCGGGCGCCAACCCGATCGCGCCGGCCGCCGGTGGTGGTGGTGTGCCGGCGGTCGGTGCGCTGTAGCGCGAGGCCCACGTGACCCGCGTTGCGCCTTCGACACGCGCCGCTCGCCCGGCGGCGCAACCTTCACCCGGCCCCGTCGCGCGCGGCGCGGCCGGGTCGCGGTCGTCGGGCGCAGCGCGAGCGACGCCGGCGTCGAACTCACCTGAGTTCTCGCGTCGGATGAAGGAGGTCGAGGCGCAGCAGTACATGCTGCAGAACGCGATGCTGGGCGGGATGAACCGCCTGCTCGCGCAGGGCGCGCAGGGCACGGCGCTCCGGAACTTCGCCGCGAACATCTTCACCGGCTTCTCCCAGGGCGGCGCGGGGAACTGCGTGACGGTCGCGGCGATCAAAGCGGGAATGACGCGCTTCGGGACGGGCGGGATCTTCAGCGGCGTCGTCCGCGCGAACGACGGGAGCTGCAACATCACGATGCGCGATGGCTACCGGCTGAACCTGAAGCAGCAGGAGCTCGACATGGCGCGCGGGCTCTCACGCTTCCACGGCCGCGATCCTCAGCTGCTGGATCGCGCCGTCTTCTACTACGCCGCCGCGACCAAGCGCGCGATGTACGAGAACAACGACGGCTGGGGCCGGCGCGGCTTCGCGGCCGCCGCCCAGACTTTGAACAACGGTGAGTACACCGCCGAGGGGCTACACTTCCTCGGGCTCGATCGTTACGTGCGGCGCGTGAGCGTCGCCGACATGCACCGCTACAATGCCGTGGTCGCCTCCAACAGCGGCCACGCGATGTGGGTGTCCG
>JAUHYN010000616.1 GCA_030426505.1 bacterium
TGCGCCGACGATCACGATGTTCTGCTCGCTCAGGCGACGGTCGGTCTGGCGCATGGCGGAGAGCGCCGCCGCGGTGACCACCGTGGCCGTGCCCTGGATGTCGTCGTTGAAGGTGCACAGCCGGTCCCGGTAGCGGTCCAGCAGCTTGTGGGCGTGGTGCTCGGCGAAGTCCTCGAACTGGAAGAGGACGTCGGGGAAGACCTCGATCACCGCCGAGACGAACGCCTCGACGAAGTCTTGCACCCGCGCGTACCGCTCGCCCGGCGCTGCACTCAGCGCGCGCGCGAACACCGCGTCGAGCGGCGCGTACGTCGGGACGAACCGCGACACCGGCGGACGCGCGCCGGTGAGAATGCGCTCGCGGAGCTCCATCAACGTGTTGAGCCCCTGCGGCGCCGAACCCTCGAGCGGGAGCGGCTCCCCGTCTTCGCCGCGCACCCACAGGCGACGAAGCGTCACGACCTCGAACAACACCACCGCCAGCGCGAACTGATCCACCGCGCCCGTGATCTCCGGATCGCCACGCGTCTGCTCGGGCGCCATGTACGCGTACGTCCCGATCATCCGCCCCGCAGTGGTCGCGAGATCGCGGCTCACCTCTTCGATTCGCGCGATGCCGAAGTCGAGCAACACCGCCCGCCCGTCCGGGCGGAGCATCAGGTTCGCGGGCTTTACGTCGCGATGGACGATGCCCGCGTCGTGCGCGTACTGGAGCGCGCCCCCCACGCCGGTCACGAGCGCGGCGACCTCGGATCCTTCGAACCACACGCGGCGGTCCACCCGATCGTGCATCGCCTCGAGCAGGTTCCGCCCCGGGACCAGCTCCATCACGAGGTACGGCCGCGCCCCGTGGAGCGACAGCGCGATCGCGCGCGCGACGCTCTCGTGTTCGAGCCGCACGAGGATCTCGGCCTCGCGTTCGATTCGGTACAGCGCGTTCTGCGTGCCGCGCAGCGCGCGGTGCAGCAGCTTCACCGCGACGTCTTCGCCGCTCTCCCGGTCCGTCGCCACCCACAGCGTTCCGGCGCCGCCCGATCCGATCGAGTGGCGGAGCTCGAACCGATCGTCGAGCACCGTCCCGATGCGCGTGGAGACGCCACCGGGTCCTTCGTCGGAGGAGACCACGACGCCCGGGCGCTACATCCCCGGTTCGGGGCTCAGCGAGATGCCGATCGTCGGCGCTTCGCGACCGTACTGGCGCGCGTCCAGCTTCGCCGCCGCGACCGCCAGCGCGCGTAGGATGGCCCGGCTCGTCCGGTAGAAGTCGAGGTCGTGGAGCTCGTGGCACATGTGCGCGAGCTCGTGCGCGAGCACCGGCATCAACGCCCGCGCCGCGAGTCGCGGGTCCGGGTTCTTCGACAGGCGCCGCACCGAGCGGTGCGCGGTATTGAAGCGAATCTCGCCCATCCGGTACGCCGCGACCGGCCCGAACGCATTGCGTGAACAGCCGAACCCGAGCCGGGGGAGCGGGCCCGGCAGAAGCCGCGCGAGGGCCTCACTGACCTCCTCGGTCGCGAGGAACTCCTGGAGCGCCTCGACGATCCGCTTCGTCCCCGCGTTCACCGCGGAGTCGTCGACCGGCCGCTGGAACAGCGAGTACTCCGCGCGCGGGCCGGACATGAAGCGGTCCCTCAGCCGCGACCAGAACGAAGGTCGCGCGATGTCCTCCGCGCGCGCCGCCGCCGGCATCTCGCGCAGGCCGGCGAGCTTCCGGAAGATGTCGCGCTCGATGGAGTCGTCGGCGCGGAGGATCGGGCCGTCGTCGCGGTCGCGCCACGCGGGCCGGTACGACAGCGCGCGGAAGCGGTCGGCCTCCTTGAGCTCGGTGAGCTCTTCGAACGAGTAGCGCCGCTTCGTCCCCCACGCGTTGAAAAGCGGCGAGCGCACGACCGCGCTACTGAAGAGATCCTCGGACTCCGCGAGCAGCGACTCCGGCGTGGTGCTGCGCAGCCCACGCCGGATCGCGTCGAGCAAGACGATGCGCGCGTACGCGTCGTGGCTCGACTCGAAGTACCGCACGACGCGGTACGCGGCCTCGTAGGCGAGCCGCCTCAGCTCGTCCTGGAACCGCTCGAAGCGATCGTTCTCGACGAACGCGTTGCGGCTCGCGACCAGTTCGAGCCCTTCGGCGTGGACCGCACCGAAGACGCCGCGCGGCCACGGCTTGCCCTGCACGCGCGCGAGCGGGATCTCGCAGACGAACAACCCACGCTGGTACGCGCGGAACTTCGACTCCGAGCGCGCCGGGTCGATCGCCGCGACGCCGACCGGTCCGCGCACCGCCGTCGCCGACACCAACGCGCGCTCCACGTTGCTCCAGTCGCCGTCCTTGATCTCGGCCTTGATGTAGTCGGTGAGGTCCTTTCCGAGCAGGCGCCCGTTGAGCTCCGTCTCGACCCCCGAGTACGCCGCGTGCGTCTCGAACACTTCGACCGCCTTCGCGACGCGGTCCTCCGGCGAACGCGCCGGATCGAAGAACACCTCGACGCGCGACCCTCCGTTCTTGGGCCGCGGCGCGTCCTTCACCTCGATCGACACGCCGCCGCTCACGTCGGGGACGAAGCGCACGACGATGCCGTCGTCGCGCCCGTACCGCCCCGCGCGGAACTCCACGCGACCGACGCCGAGCTGCGGATCGAAGATCGAAGCGAAGCCGATGCCAAAGCGCCCGATCGCGTCGTCCCCGCGGCGGGTCGACGCGCCGAGCGTGGTCAGCGCCTCGATGCCCGGCTCGTCCAAGCCGGTGCCGTTGTCCTCGAGCGAGACGCGGTCCGCTTGTACGCGGATCGTCACGTGGGGATCGCGGCGCCCGCGCACGGCGTCGAGCGCGTTCGCGTACAACTCACGGAACGCGAGGAACGGATCCTCGAACTGGTTCGCCGACAGCACGCGCAGCACGCGGTCCGGATCCGCGCGGTAGAGCGGGCGCCGCGTGCTCGGCGGCGTCGAGGTCGACGGCGCGCGCGGCGTCTGGTCGAACGTCAGGCGCTCGAAGTGATCCGACGGCGGGTCCTCGGCGTCGTGTGGCCGCCCGAGCAGCGGCAGCTCCTTCGCGCGCGCGGGCTCGGCGGGCTCGACCGTACGCCCTTCGTCGGTCGTGGAGTCGTTCAGGCTGTCGTAGCGCCCGCTCATCGCTTCCTCTTCAGCGCGAGGTCCGCGCGGCCCAGCAGATCCCACTCGACCTGACGCGGGTCGGTGCCCTTGCCGAGATCCGGGTCGGTCGCGAGCAACACGTCGAGGATCAGGCGCGCCCGCGTCGCGTCGACCTCGGCGACCGTGATCAGGTCACGGACGGTGGGGTGGTTCCGGTTGAGCAACACGCGGTCCTGACGGCGGAGCAGGATGCGCCCGTCGTGGGGATCGCCGCTCTGCGACATCAGATCGACGAAGCCGATCTTCACGCGGTCGAGATCCAGCCGCACACCCGAACGAATCGGGAGCTCCGGCGCGAACTCGCGATAGCCCTTGATGCCCGCCGACGCGGACACCGTCAGCGGCCGCGCGCCCGACGCGCGCACCGACCAACCGCGCGCGACGAAGAAGTCGATCGGGTGGAGCAACGCGCGCGACAGCACGTTGAGGCGCCGCTTGCGCGACTCGCCCAGCGTGAGCGGTGCGCCGGCCTCGGCCCGCAACCAGGACGCGGCCTTCGCCGACTTCGAGGTCAGCGTGAAGTAGATCATCGCAAAGCCCGCCGCCGCGGACAGCGCCGCGACCACGCCCGCGATCGTCACGAGCAGTTTGTTCTTCTGGCGTGACGGCGGGACGCTCACGATGTCCGCGCGCCCGATCTCCGCCGGTTCGATCGTCATCGGCTCCGCAGCGTCGGCCGTGGCCGACGCGGACGCCGCGATCGGCGCGGGCGCCTGCAGCTTGGGCCCGATGTAGAACACCGCCCCGCTCACCGCCGCCGCGACCGAGAGCGCGCCGATCCACGCGACGGGCGAGCGCAGCGGCTGCCGCGGCGTCACCGCGGGCCGGTCCGCGAGCGCGAGCTCGCCGGGCGACCAGTCGAGCTCCGCGATCTCCACGCCGTCGTCGAGGCCGTCCACCTCGACGGTCTCGATCGACTGACGCTCGAGGAAGTCCTCGAGGTCGCGGTAGAGCAGCAGCACCGGCACGCCGCGATCCGCGTAGGCGCTGATCTCGTCGCGCGTCCGCGGCACCCGCGAGATCGGGACGCGGCCCTCGCGGCGGATCACGTCGATCAGCTCGTTCGCGGAGACCAACCCGCCGTCCGCCGTCTCGAGCACCGGCGCGTCGCGCACGACGGAGTCCGGCGCCTCGTCCTCGGGTTGGAGCAGCAGCGAGCGCAACCACTCGAGCGCCGCGCGGTCGTTGGCGTCGAGCCCGCGCTCCACCGGCGTGCCGTCCTGACGGAGCCGCGTGGTCCGCACGCGGAGCTGACGCGCGACGTGCGCCGTGAACGCGGGCATCTGCGCGCGCGCCGATCGCAGGAGCGCGTCGAAGGCCTGGTCGCGGCGCACGGCGTTGCGCGACAGCGTCGGCGCGAGGCGCGGCGAGTCGAGGATGTACGAGACCTCGGCGCCCAACACCGGAGCGTTCTGTTCGAGGACGATGCCGCCGCCCATCAACGCGTGCGTCGGCTCGGACACGATGCCGAGCACGCCCTTCCCCGCCTTCGACGAGAACGTCAGCGCGTAGATCGTGGGCAGCGCGATGTCGCGGTTGACGGCGGTGCCGTTGACGAACAGCGGGATCGAGATCGAACCGCACGTCTCCTGCACGAGCTTGAACGCGCGCTCCGCGAGCGCCTCGGCCACCTCGCGATCACACTCCTTGTAGACGCGCACCACGGTGCCGCGCGGGCGTGTCTCGAGGCGCGCGATCGTCCCGGAGCCGTCGCGGTTGAAGGTGATGCGGTGGGTGTGTTGGCCCGCGCAGGTCTCGACGACCATGCGGGTGATGCCGAGCGCGTAGGGTGACAGCTTGCCCACGCCGAACCGGCCGCGGTGCCGCGACGGGTCCTTCTCGGAGAAGCCGATGGTCAGGTAGCCCTCGACCTCCTCGTCGTTCATCCCGCGCCCATCGTCGCGGACGGAGAGTCGGAGCAACCCGCGCGCGGCGTCGTAGGCGACGTCCGCCTCGATCCTCCGCGCGCCGGCGTCGGCGGCGTTCTGCACCAGCTCCCGAACGCAGAGCAGCGGCTCGGGGAACTGCTCGGTCAGCGCTTCGAGGAGGCCCTGGATGTCGACGGAGAATGACTGCCGTTTGGCGCCCGCCACGCCGGCCATTCTACCTGAAAAGCGAAAGCAGCACCCAAACGGCGACCGCGAGCACGGCCAGCACCGCGGGCCAGAACCACATCGGTTTACCCGGAATCGCCTCGATGGAGAGATCCTCGGTCCCCGCGGCCAGGACCGCGTCGCGGCGCGGCGGCAGCGGAGGGATGGTGAGGACGCCGTGGTCGTCCTCCGTGGGGTCGTGCGGCGCGACGGAGTCCGTGCTGAGCGTCCCGGTCGCCGTCCACATCACGATCTCGACCTCCGGTTCGGGACGAGACA
>JAUHYN010000617.1 GCA_030426505.1 bacterium
GGATCGCCAGCTCGTGATCGTCGACCGCGACTGCCTCTGCACGGTGTTCGCCGATCGCATCCAGCTCGAACAGGTCATCACCAACCTGGTGGTGAATGCCCGCGACGCCACGCCGCGAGGCGGACCGCCGATCCGCCTCGAGGTCGTGCTGTTCGGGCCGGACGGCGCGGCGCTCGACAACCAGCGGTTCCAGAACAACGGGCGGCAGCAGGTCGTGATCCAGCGCGCGATCGAGGTCGGTGGAGCCCACTCGATCATCGTGCGCGACGTCGGCAACGACGCAGAGGCGAAGACGCCTTACTACATCCAGGTCGACATCCTCGACGAGGCCGACTCGAACGAGCCGAACGACAGCGCGGCGGAGGCGATCGCGTTGACGCCGGGCGTGGCGGTGAACGGCGCGATCGGATCGCAGGGCGACACCGATTGGTTCTCGATCGACGTGGCGGCGAACGAGCTCATCCAGATCGAGATGGTCGCGCCGGGCCTGTCGGACGTGCGCCTCCGTTGGGCGCTGTTGAACCCCGCGGGCGACACGGACATCGCGCTGTCGCGCGAGCCGACGACCGACGTCCCGTGGCGCGCGGAGAACCGCGCGGTGGGGAACGCGATGGGTCGCTACCTGATTCGGGTCGACGATGATCCGGCGGACGGGAGCCAGGCGGATCTCGCGCGGATCTATTCGCTGACGGTGCGGCTGTTGCCGGAGCCGGACGTGAACGAGCGGATGAGCCAGAACGACACCGCGAACCGGCCCACGCGCGTGACGGCGGGGCAGATGATCACGGGGTACATCGCGTCGGTCTCGGACTTCGACTTCTACTCGATCCAAGTGACGGGCGCGCCGCGGTTGATCACGGCGACGGCGAACATGGCGGAGGGCACGACGGTCGATCTGTCGATGGCGGTGCTCGCGGACGACGGCAACCTGCTCATCTGCGAGGAGGAGCTCGGTGACGAGTGCCAGTCGCTGCGCTTCCACCGCGACGGGCGCGAGGGCGCGGCGTCGCTCACGACTTCGCACGTGGTCCGGCAGGACGGCCTGTACTTCGTGCAGATCCGCGACCTGCAGGACAACGACTACGACGACGCGATCCCGTACACGCTGGTGATCGACACGCCGCCGGAGCCGGACGCGAACGAGAACTACTCGGGGGGTCGCGGCTCGGCGCGCACGATCAACCCGTCGACGAGCACGGCGGGGACGACGATCCAGTGGCCGTGGGTCGAGGGCTACATCTCGTACGCCGACGACGAGGACTGGTTCGCGTTCGACATCCCGGGCGACGCGGCGCCCGCGCCGGGGCAGAACGGCGACTGGCAACTGCAGCTCGAGATCGATATGGCGGCGACGCCGGTGGAGCTCGAAGCGTTCTTCTTCGGCGAACAGGACAGCCCGCGTGAGCGCTACCAAGGCTACGGGAAGCGCTGCCGCAACGACGGCATGATCACGCAGCAGGATCCGGAGCCGTGTCAGTACCCGGCCGCGGAGAACGCGCTGTCGGTCGACACCGGCGGCGCGGGTTCGAGCGAGTGCTTCGTGGTGTTCCGCGAAGTCACGCGCGCCGGCCCGCACTACTTCCGCATGTCGGATCTACAGCGCGACGACTACGACGTGTCCGCGTCGGGCCGGTACCGCTTCCGCATCACCGCGAGCGCGGGCTGCCAGGTGCCGGGCGTGTGCGAAGGGATCTACGAGCAGAACGGCATGGATCTCTGCGGCCGACCGTAAGCGGCGAGGTCAGATCAGGGCAGGGGGCCTCCGCCGCCCCCGCCCCCGTCGGGACCACCGCCACCGCCCGAGCCGCCTCCGCCGCCCGAGCCTCCGCCGCCTCCGCCGGACGGGCTCCCGTAGCGGCACTCACAGATGTCCGCGAGGATGACGAGCCCGGTGAGCTGGCAGCGGGGGCCGTACGTTCGGCCGAGGCCGTCGCCGCAGTACGCGCCGACCGGCTGGCTCTCGCAGGGCGAATAGCTCTGCGCGGAGCACGTCGTGTAGTGGAGCGCGCTCGAGGTCGTGGAGACGTCGGGGTCCACTCCGCGAGGGTCACCTTCGCCGCACCCGACGACGAAACCGAGGAGCAGGATCGAGAACAAGGCTTTCAACATGGCACCTTCCTGGATCAGGACGCCGTGCGATCCGCGAACCGCCGCGGCATCGACGCGCGTCGTACGCTCTGGATACGCGGGAGCGCGAGGAGTGGATCCCGTGGAAGTGCGGTCCGATTCACGGCGCGCAGGACGTCGTCTGTACCAACGACAGCGCGTCGAGGCCGGGGTAGGTGCTCGCGGCGCCGTCCGGTTCGAGGAAGAACACCTCGAGCGCGCTCGCGTTCGCGGGCGCGATGAACTCGAACGCGCGCGCGTCCCAGGCGGGCGTGCTCGTGTCGGCGAGGCGGCCGATGAAGTGCGAAGCGTTGCGTGCGGTGTCGGCGGCGAGGCCGACGTCGTAGCCGCCGGGGTTGCTCAGGTCGGGGCGTGTCGCCGGGTGCAGCACGGCCTCGACGCGGTAGCGGACGCCCGCGGTGAGCGTCGACGTGAGCGTCTGCGCAAAGTCCTCTTGCGCACTGTTCCAGGCACCGACGAAGCGGAGGCCGTCGTAGGCGACCACGCCCGTGAAGTTCCCGAACGCCTCGGGGAGGAGTCCGTACGAGCCGTCGTTGCTGTACGTGTCGGGTGAGCCGCTGAGCGCGACCCACTCGCTGGGGAGGAGGCCTTGGCCGGTCGCGCCGCTGGGCACGGCTTCGAAGTCGCCGTTCCTCAGGAGGTTGCCGGTGCCGGGGCAGGGCGGGCAGACGTTGTTGCACCAGCCGCCGCAGTCGACCCAGATCTCGTCGGCGTTGCGGACGCCGTCGTTGCAGCTCGGGCCGCCGTCGCGGACGCCGCCGTCGCGGGTGCCGGCGTCAATGGTGCCGGCGTCCGGTGGGCCTCCGTCGCGGTCGCCGGCGTCACGATCGAAACCGGCGTCGTGATCGCCGGCGTCGCGGAGGCCGGAGTCCCGCGCGCCCGCGTCGATGGCGCCGCCGTCCCGGAGGGCTCCGCTGTCGACGACGCCGGCGTCTGCATCGTCACCGCCGTCGCGATTCGTTCCGCCGTCGCGGGACGAGGGCCCGGCGTCGGCGCGGACCGCGGCGTCCGGGAGGGGCGTCGTCTCGTTCGCGCAGGCGGCGACGACGACGAGGAGCGCTATCCCGGCGAGACCCGAGCGAGACCGGCGACGCATGTACCAGATGGTCCTCAACCTACATGCAGGCGCCTTGGGCTTCGGCCGGCTTGTCGCCAAAGACGTAATTCGGTTCGTCTTCAGGGCGCGCGCGTCCCAAGACGTACGTCTGGAGCGTCGGGAAGTTCTCGGCGTTCGAGTACACGAGGATGTTCGCGGAGTGCCAACCCGCCGTCTTCGGCTCGTAGAAGAAGCGCGCGATGACGGAGTCGTTGTACTCGACGCTGCACGGCTCCGCGTCCGTGCAGGGCGGCGAGCCCGCCGCGGCGCGTGTGGCCTCGTAGCGGAAGTTGCCGTCCGGATCGTCGACGATCTCGGCGCCCGTTACCACGAGCGCTTGCGCACCCTTGTTGCTCACGCCGAAGTCGTACTTCACGGAGTCGCCGATCACGACATCCATGTTGACGAAGCAGGCTGGCGTGACCTCCGGCCATGCTTGAGGCTTGTCGAACTCAGGCCCCTGATCATCCCCGTCGTCCCCGCTGCAGGCGGCGAACGCGAGGGCGGCGAGGCACGGCGCGATCCACTTCTTCATGCGAGCCGAATCTTAGGACAGGACCGTCAGAACGAGAAGGTAAGGGCGCCACCGTTCTGGCCCACGGTCGCCGCCACGCGGGTGTCGCCGTAGGCCTCGTAGCGGCCCGGGTCCTCGCCGATCGCGAACAGCACCGCCGAGACGATCGCGCTCGCGCCGCCGGTGATGACGGCGCCCAGGGCGAGCGAGTCCATGGTCTCGATGCTGCGCACGGAGCCGAGGACGTCGTTGGCGTAGCCCTCCGAGGTGGGGCAGAACTCGCCGCCCGCGAAGCCCGGGTTCTGCTCCGCGCAGATCGACGCCTGCGTCGTGATGTAGTTCTTGTTCGACAGGTCGTCGAAGCGCGCGTCGGCCACCAGGCGGAGCACCACCGCGGTCGCGATCAACGCCGCGCCCGAGCCCGCCGTGATCCACGCGGCCGTCCGCGTCGAGCGCGCGCCGGAGACGTAGTCGTCGATGAACGCCTGACTCGGCACCAACGAGACCGGCTCCACCGCGGCCTGGTTCGGCGGTACGTCGACCGTCTTCGCCCAGGTCAGGAAGCCCTCCTTCTCGATCAACACCTCGTGCGCGCCCATCGGGAGCTCCACGCGGCCCGGCAGCGGCGACACGCCGATCAGGCGCCCGTCGATCGTGACCTTCGCGCCGGCCTCGCGCATGTCGAGGACCAAGAAGCCCTTCTTGTCGGCGAGCAGCGGCTGCATCAACAGCTTCGTGGCCGTGCCCGTCTCGTCGAGGAGCGACCCCACGTCCGCGATCTTCTTGTTCGCGCGGTTCGCGGCCTCCGCCTTCGAGATGTCGAGGAGCACGAGCGACAGCGAGTACGTGTTCGCGATCTTCGCGACCGACCCGTAGATCAGGAAGTCCACGCCGAGCGCGCCGCCGATCTCCGCCATACACGCGGCGTCGACCGAGCCGGTGCATTGCTGCTTCGTCTGCTCGAGCTGGAGCATCCGCTTGATGTCCTCGCGCGTGATGACCCGGAAGACCCGCAGCTGCGACAGCGTGTTGCTCACCTCGGTGGTGAGCGCGCTCGCCGCCGCCTCGTCCACGCCCTGACCCGACAGCTCCATCACCGCGATCGGGAGGCGCTGGTCGGCGTGCGCCGTCGCCGTCGCGCCTACGAGGGTCATGAGGACCGGCCAGAGAATCGAGTGCCGCATGAGCCCCGACTCTAACGCAGATCGACCGTGTGTGTACCCGCTCGTGCGGGTCGGATGACCCAGCTACTGACCGACGCCGACGATCTTCGCCGCCACCGCCGTGAACGTGATGCCCACCGAGTAGCCGTCCGCGACCGAGGGGTGCAGCGCGCAGGAGGCCGGCTTGTTCGGGTCCACCGCGGCCACGCTGCGGCCCGGGCAGCCGGTGCCGCCGCAGGTGTCGGCCTCGCCCGCGCCGTCGCAGCAGACGTCGATCGCGCCGTCACCGTTCATGTCGCGGACACACTCGAGGCCGTCGAAGTCGAGGTCGACGTCCGGCTGCGGCCCGAGGAGGTTGGCGACGAGGTCGATCAGCGTACTGTCCGTGAACGGGATCGGGCACCGCGGCGACACCGTGCGGCAGTACGGATTCTCCGTCTGCGCGAGCGTGTTGACCGGGACCGCGCCGCCGAGGAGGCCCTCGTTGAACTCCGCGAGGTTCGACGGGAGGCGGCCCGAGATGAGCACGCGCTCCAGGCGGATCTCCGGGTGCGGCGGCACGCCGACGGTCAGCGTGAACTGGATCGGCACCGGCGCGAGCGAGCGGAGGCGACCGCGCTCGA
>JAUHYN010000618.1 GCA_030426505.1 bacterium
CTCCACGGCCGCCGGCTCCGCTGCGACCGCTCGAGCGCGCGCCGCTGCGCCCGCCCGAGCGCGCGCCGCTGCGTCCGCCGGATCGTCCGCCCGAGGCCGCGCCGCCGCGCCCGCCGGATCGTCCCGCGCTCGTCTTCTGCGCGCGACGCCCCGCGGCGCCGCGATCCGTGGAACGGCCGGGGCGCTTGGGCTTGTCCTTCTTCGCGTTGAGCTCGAACGGCGCGAGCATCCCGCGCGCGACGAGGCCCGCGTTGAGCCAGCCGAAGACCGTGATTTCGTCGCGGTCGTGGTAGAGCTGTCGCGCGCGCACGCCCTCCCATCCCGCCGCGGTGAGCGTGCCGAGGATGTCGCGGAGGATCTCGGCCTTCTTCTTCATCGGCAGCTTGAAGTTCACGAACATCTGGCGCGCCCACGCGCGGCGCCCCCACTTCGCGATCAGCTGCGCGACCTCCTTCGGCCGCCACGCCATGTCGCAGAGCACCCAGTCGAGCGTCTCTTCCGGCACGTAGTCGAAGGCGCTCTGCTGCAGGTGCTCGAACTTCTTCCGCTGCGTCTCGATCTTCATCTTCGCGGGATCGACCGCGATGACGACCGCCCCGCGCTCGAGCGCGACCTGGCTCCACCCCCCGGGCGCCGCGCCGAGGTCGGCCACGAGATCGCCGCCCTCCGGACCGACGCCGATCCAGTGGATCGCTTCCTCGAGTTTGAGGCCGGATCGGGAGGGCGCGTCGTCGGGGCGACGCAGGCGCATCTTGCCGCCGGGCCACCGCGACAACACCTGCAGCGCCGACGTCACGCCGATCAGCAGGTCCTCGCCCTCCATCGCCCAGGCCTGGACGATCCGATCCGCCTCGTCGGCGCTGACGCGTCGCTTCGCCACCGCCTCGGGGAGCGCGGCGAGCAACCGATCCTCGAGGCCCGCCTCCTCGAGCTCGCGGACGACGCGGCGTCGGGGATCGTGGGGATCGGTCGCGTCGGGTGCGACGAGCTGAAGCGCCCACGTCCAGCTCTCCGCCGTCTTCTTCTTCGGCCGGTGCTGCTTCATGAGCGCGACGACGGCTTTCACCAGCGCCTCGGGATCGGCGGGGGCCTCGCGCTCGGCCCGCATCGCCTGGCGCGCGAAGCACAGCTCCAGGAACGCGCCGTCCGGGCCGCGGGGCCGGGCCTCGGCCAACACCACCCCTTGGGCGATCTCGCGGGGGTCGAAGCGGCCCCCGAGCTCCTCGACGAGGTCGGTCTCGCTCCCGGCGCGTGTGAGAAAGGCCCAGGCCATGGCCCGCCCATCCGCCGTGCGGGGCGCTCCGAGTCAACCGCTTTGGATTCCTCCGCCCCGAAATGCCTGTGATTGACCAGGCTCCGAGGGCGTAGTACCCGCCGACGCGATGCTGGACTCGGCCCAGCTCCTGACCGCGGTGGTGTTTCTCCCCGCGCTCGGGGCGCTGATCCTCGCCTTGTTTCCCACGGGGGACGACCGAAACCTGAAGGGCTCCGCGATCGCGGTGTCGTTCCTGACGTTTCTGCTCTCGATCGGGTTGTGGCGCGGCTTCGTGGAGACGCGGGTCGGCTACCAGTTCTACGACTCGATCGCGTGGATCCCGGCGTTCGGGATCACGTACACGATCGGCATCGACGGCATCTCGCTCGTCCTCGTGATGCTGACGACGATGCTCGTCCCGCTCACGCTCCTCGGCGCCTGGTCCGCGGTCGAGCACCGCACCAAGGAGTTCGTCATCGCGATCCTGGTGCTCGAGACGGGGATGCTCGGCGCGTTCGTCGCGCTCGACCTCTTCCTGTTCTACGTCTTCTGGGAGGCGATGCTCATCCCGATGTATTTCCTCATCGGGATCTGGGGCGGCCAGCGGCGCGTGTACGCCGCGGTGAAGTTCTTCATCTTCACGATGGCCGGGTCGCTGTTGATGCTCCTCGCGATCCTGTTCGTGGCGAGCCAGCCGGACGGAGGCTGGAACTTCCAGCTCGCGCACGCGCTGCTGCGGAAGTTCGATCCGTCGGTGGCGCCGTACTTGTTCTGGGCGTTCGCGATCGCGTTCGCGATCAAGGTGCCGATGTTCCCGGTCCACACCTGGCTGCCGGACGCCCACGTCGAGGCGCCCACGGCGGGCTCGGTGATCCTGGCCGGTGTGCTCCTGAAGCTCGGCGTCTACGGCTTCATCCGCTTCGCGTTCCCGCTGTTCCCGGACGCCGCGCTCGACGCGCTGCCGATCATCGCGTGGCTCGCGGTGATCGGGATCGTGTACGGCGCGCTCGTCGCGTGGGTGCAGCCGGACATGAAGAAGCTCGTCGCGTACTCGTCGGTGAGCCACCTCGGCTTCTGCATGTTGGGGCTCGCGGCGCTCACCATCGAGGGCGTCTCCGGCGCCATCTTCGTGATGATCGCGCACGGCGTCTCGACCGGCGCGCTGTTCCTCCTGGTCGGGGTGCTCTACGAGCGGCGCCACACGCGCGTGCTGGCGGACTACGGCGGCATCGCGCGGCGCGTCCCGATCTTCGCGTTCTTCCTCGTCATGACGGTGATGGCGAGCGCCGGGCTCCCCGCGCTCTCCGGCTTCCCGGGCGAGTTCCTGGTGCTGCTCGGCACGTTCACCGCGGGCGCGACGCAGCGCATCTGGGCGATCGTCGCCGCGACGGGCGTCATCCTCGCGGCGGTCTACCTGCTGTGGATGGTGCAGCGGGTGCTGTTCGGGCCGCTGTCGAACGCCGCGAACGAGAAGCTCGCGGACATGAACCTCCGTGAGATCTGCGTGCTGACGCCGCTGATGATCTTCGCGGTCGTGCTCGGCGTGAAGCCGGGGATCGTGCTCGACAAGATCGAGCCGGCGGTCGAGGTCTTCGTCGTCAACCTGCACGAGCGGGCCGAGCGCCGGCCGAGCTACGCCGCGGACTCGGGGCGATTCCGTCCGCGCTCGGTGCCGAGCCGCACGCCGGACAAGCCGGCGATGGTGTTGCCGCGGCGGCTGCCCAACACGTTGCAGCTGCCTTCGAAGCCGATGTTCCGGGCGCCGCCCGGAGCCGTTCCGTTGCGCGCCGCACCCACGGTCGTGCCGAAGAGGGAACTGAAGTGAGTGTCTCGTTCTCGGACCTGACGCCCCTGCTCGGCATGGGGATCGTGATCGCCACGGCGATCATCCTGCTGATGTACGAGGTCTTCTCGGATCAGATCGACCGTCGGTACTGCGCGCGCATCGCCGCGATCGGGCTGCTGATCGCGATGTACTACGTGGGGAAGGACATCGCGGCGCCGACGCGTGCGCTGTTCGCTTCGAACGTCCGCGCCGCGCCGATCGTGGTCGACGCGTTCGCGCGCGCCTCGTCGCTGATCATGATGGCGGGCGCGCTGATCGCGTGTCTGTTGTCGCCCGCGTACGCGAAGAACCAGGGGCACGACTACGGCGAGTACTACTCGCTCATCCTGTTCGCGGTCGTCGGCATGATGGTGATGGTCATGTCCGGTGACCTGTTCACCTTTTTCATCGGGCTCGAGACGATGTCGATCGCGGTGTACGCGCTGACGGGCCTGCGCGCGCGCGACCCGCGCGCCTCGGAGGCCGCGCTCAAGTACTTCCTGATGGGCGCGTTCGCGACGGGCTTCCTGCTGTTCGGGATCGCGCTGGTGTACGGCGCGAGCTCGACGGGTTCGGTGTCGCTGTCGGATCTCGCGCGCACGATCGCCGCCAGCAACGACGCCGTCATGGCGCGGCCGCTCCTCGGGATCGGGCTGGTGCTCATCCTGATCGGCTTCGCGTTCAAGATCGCGGCGGTGCCGTTCCACATGTGGGCGCCGGACGTGTACGAAGGCGCGCCCACGCCCGTGACGGGTTTCATGGCGGTCGGCGTGAAGGCCGCGGCGTTCCTCGGGCTGTTGCGGATCGTGATCGTCGGGCTCTCGGCGCAGGACGGCGGGGCCGACGCGATCTGGGTCGACTTCCTGTCGGGCCTCGCGGTGGTGACGATCCTGGTCGGCAACGCGATCGCGCTCGTGCAGCAGAGCATCAAGCGGATGCTCGCCTACTCGTCCGTGTCGCACGCGGGCTACGCGCTCATCGGCGTGGTGGCGGCGGCGCAAGGGGAGGCCGGCGCGGGGCGCGCGGTGCTCTTCTACCTGACGACCTACACGTTCATGACGCTCGGTGCGTTCGGCGTGCTCACGTACCTCGAGCGCGAGGACGGCGGCGTCGAGTCGGAGCGCTTCGGCGCTTACGCGGGGATCGGGTACAAGCACCCGGCGCTGTCGATCGCGATGGCGCTGTTCATGATCGCGCTCGCGGGGATGCCGCCGACCGGTGGCTTCGTCGGGAAGCTCTACGTCTTCTCGAGCGCGCTGCGCGCCGGGGAGACGACGCTCGCCCTCGTGGGCATCTTCGGCTCGGTGGTGAGCGTCTACTATTACCTGCGGGTGATCGTCGCGTTCTACATGCGCGACGTCCCGGACGCCGGGCCGACGCCCCAGGCCACGCGCTCCACGGAGCTGACGATCGGCCTCGCGCTGTCGACGGCGGCGGTGATCCTGTTGGGGATCGCGCCGAGCCACTGGCTCGCGGTGACCGAGATCGCGCTGAAGTCGCTCGTGACGGTTGGGTATTAGCTTCAGCCTTCAGCCTTCAGCCTTCAGCCGGCAGCTCTTCGGTGCGTTGCTTCCGCGCCGGAAGCGCTCGGGAGACGCGAAGAGCGCCCATCAGAAGGAGCCCTCAGCCTTCAGCGCGCAGCCTCTCGGTTCGAGCGCATCGGAGCTCGGCAGCGCGTACGGGATCTGGCTGCGGGCTCGAGGCTGTTCGCTGGAGGCTCCCCCCCCCAGGAAAGATCCCGGTAAGCGACCGCGGGTGCGCGCGTCGGTACCGTCGAAGGCGTGAACACGACCTCTGCCTTCAGCTTCACGAATCTCCTCGCGGCCTGCGAGGGGCGCATCGCGTTCGGCTCGATGTTCGGGCTCGGCGCCGAGGCGCTCTCGTCGCTCACGGCGCTCGCCGAGGAGGCCTTCGACGACGGGCGCTTCGCGGACGCCGCCGAGATCTTCGAGATGCTGGCCGTGTTCGAGCCGGAGCGCTCGGACCACCTGGTGCGTCGCGCGGACGCGGAGGCGAGGGCGGGGCGCTCGGACGTCGCGATCGCGTGCCTGAATCGCTACCTCGCGCGGGGCGTCGGCGACCGGCTCGAGCCGCGCGCGTTCGAGCTCCGGGCGCAGCTGCGCGAGGGGATCGACCCGCTGGGCGCGGCGGTGGATCGCGCGCGGGCGTTTGCGCTGACGCACGACGTGGCGGCGGCCTGAGGACGGTCGAGGCTGCGCGGCGCGCGGGAGGCGTTCAGGCCTCGAAGTACGCGCGCGTCTCGGCCTTCAACCAGAAGATCAGCAGCGGGACCGACGCGGGCCACGTGCAGCAGCTCATGCACGACCACGCGATGAGGACGATGTAGAGGATCCAGAGCGCCTTGCTGCGCGGGACGAACCACGGGCTCAGGTAGCCGATCGTGCCGACCACACCGAGGACGATCATCACGACGCC
>JAUHYN010000619.1 GCA_030426505.1 bacterium
CTCGCGCTTCGACGCCACCGGCAGCCGACGAAGCGCGAGCAGCGACGAGGACGAGGACGGCGGCTCGGTGTCGCGACGGAGCTCGCCGCGGATGGGTTCGCGGCGCTCGCGATGTTCGAGCCCGGTCGCTACGACGCCATCTTGATGGACATGCAGATGCCGGAGCTGGACGGCATCGAGACGACGCGTCGGATCCGCGCGCGCGAGGCGGAGCTCGGGTGTGTACCCACGCCGATCATCGCCGTGACAGCCGGCGCGATGCGTGCGGATCAGGAGCGGTGCCTCGCAGCGGGCATGGACGACTTCGTCTCGAAGCCGGCTCGCCTCGAAGACATCGAGCGCGCGCTCCTCGCGCAGGTCGCGCACCCGAAGCGCTAGTCGAGGGTCGCGGTGCCGGTGCGTCGCGTGGTCCCGCCGAGCAGGACGCGGTCGCCGCGGGCCTCGCAGCGGACGACGCCTCCGGGGCGCCCGGCGGAGGCGTCGGTGTCGGTCCACGCCAAGCCGCCCGAGGGTGGCGCGGCGGCGGGGATCTGGCGGCCGACGAGCTGCGTGCGGTCGAGCGCCTCCGCCCAGTACGGCGCGAGCACGGTGTGGGCCGAGCCGGTGACCGGGTCTTCGTCGACCCCCACGTGGGGCGCGAAGTAGCGCGACACGAAGTCCTCTTCGTCGCCAGGGGCGGTGGCGATCAGACCCGACGGCGCGAGCGCGGCGAGGCGCGCGAAGTCGGGGCGGAGCGCGGACACGGCGGTGGCGTCGTCGAAGCGCGCGAGGATCTTGAAGCCGCGGAACAGCGCGCGGGGCCGCGCGCCGAGGGCGGCCTCGAGGTCGGCGTCGCGCGAGGCGCGCGTGGGTGGGTTCGCGGGGAAGTCCATCGTGAAGCGATCGTGATCGCGTTCGACCGCGAGGGGTCCCGCCTCGCGCGTGCGGAAGACGACGCGCGAGGCGCCGTCGCGATCGAGAATCACGCGCGCGGCTCCGAGGGTGGCGTGTCCGCAGAGCGGGACCTCCGCCCGGGGTGTGAACCAGCGGATCGCCTTCGCGCCGTCGGCGTCGCGCGTGACGAAGGCGGTCTCCGAGAGGCCGACCCGCGCGGCGATCCGGGTGAGCGTGGCGTCGCTCGGCCACGCGCCGTCGAGCTCGCACACGCCGGCGGGGTTGCCGGCGTAGGTGTCGTCGGCGAACGCGGCGACGCGGTGGATCGTGATCGGCACGCGACGCGATCGTCGGCGAGGTCGGCGGCGGAGTCGAGGGCCGCCCTGGAGAGTACACGGTGCGTCCGTACAATCGAGTTCGGATCGTTCCGATTGTTGGAATCGAGGATCGGCGGGAGAATCGAAGCATGGATCGCCGACTGCTCGTCCTCCTCGTCACCGTCGGCTGCGCCGAGACGGGCGCCACCGACCTCGTCGCGCCGCCTCCGCCGCCGCCCGTCGAGACCACGACGGCTCGCCTCGAAGAGTGCGGCGGGTCCGAGCTCTGGGTCACCGACATCCGGGGCGGCTACGGGCTCGACCCACGCACGCCGTGGTTCGTCGACGCGCAGGGCCTCGTCGCGCGCGGGCGCGCGGTCTACTTCATGACGACGACGTTCCTCCGCAAGCGCGACGGCACCGTCGTGATCGCGGAGGGCGCGGACTACGTCAGCGTCGATGCGTCCCGGCGCGTGGCCGTGGCGATCGATCGCGAGGTCCCGAGCCTCGTCTCCTTCGCCGACGGCGCCCGCCTCGCGTCGCTCGGTGACAAGTCCGTCATCGACGCAGCGCTGCTGCCGTCCGGCGACCGCGCCGTCACGCTCGACGGCTTCGACGAAGCGGCGCTCGACGTGTGGGAGGTCGCGAACCCCGTCGCGCCGATCCGTCACTACCGCCTCGGGGTGGCCTACTTCGAGCGGATCGACGCGATCGTCGGGGACCGCGTGTTCCTCGCGGGAGCGGACGAGGTGATCGTCGTCGATCTCGGGACGGACGAGGTCATCCGTTCGCCCAAGCTCACGACCGAGGAGCATGAGCTCGTCGCCGACGTCGTGCCCTCGCGCGACGGCGCGCGGATCGCCGTCACCACGACGCGCGGTCGCATCCTCGAGCTGGACGCACACGACTTCGCTCCGCTCGCCCCCGAGCGCGCGGGGCGGGTCGTTCGCGTGAACGAACAGATCTTCGCGCCGCTGATCGAGGTCGTGCCGGTCGCGTGGTCGAACGACGGCGCGCTGTTCGCGTACCTGCGCGACGACGGACAGCTCGTCGTCGAGCGCGACGGCGAGGTCTTCATCGAGATCGCGCCGCGCCCGACGCCGCGCGAGACGCTCATCGAGGGGCCGACGCACCCGGTGAACATCGCCTTCAGCGCCGACGACGCGAACCTCGCGCTCCAGTACGAGTACGAGTTCGCGATGCACGGCTGCCCGATCGAGGGCGCCACCGAAGACGCCGAGGTCGCGCTCCTCGCGGACGAAGTCGCGCGGGTGGATGCCCCGGTCACGCTGACCGCGGCCCACGACCTCGGCGTCGGCCTGGTGGGGCACCACTTCTCGGTGGGCGGCGAGGCCGTCGCGCCGGCGTCGACGGTGCGTTCGGTCGAGTGGACGCCGCGCGAAGCGGGCACGTTCGAGATCGAGCTGGTGGTCGACGACGGGCTCCGCCGCGGCACCGCGCGGCGCACGATCGAGGTCCGCCCGTAGGATTGGAGTGTGCAGCAAACAGCCTCCAGCTCGCAGCAGGACGCCTCGCGCTGAAGCGCTCGCACCGAGGCAGCCCGCTGAATGCTGAGTGCTGAAGGCTGTAGGCTCGTGCGTCACCGCGGCGTGGTCTGCCCACGGAGCGCCGCGCGCGAGTAGAACGTCCCCCGCCAGTAGATCCCTCCGCGTACGAACGCGAACAGTCCCGCGCGGAACAACATCCACGCGCCGACGAGCGCGCCGATCGGCGAGAAGAGCGCGGGGACGCCGGGCTGATCGAACCACCGGTTCATCGTCGCAGAGACTGCCATCACCAGCGCGCCGATCGCGAGCGAGGGCCACCGCCACGCCTCGAACGCGAGCCCCGCGAACGGCGCGACCTCGACGAGCAAGTAGACGAGGGATGCGAGCACGAACACGAACGGGTGGGCGCCGCGGACGCCCGCGGCCTTCTCCAGGCTTTGTGTCATCGCGCCGATCGTCGGGTAGAACTCGAGGTGGATCAGGCGGCGGCCGTTCACCCACGCGCTCTTCGCACCCGACGCCACGAGGAGGCGGGCGAGCTCGATGTCGTCGCCGACCTCCATGCGGAGCGCGGACATTCCGGGCGACGCGTCGTACGCGCGACGTCGCATCAGGTTGAAAGCGCCGACGCCCGCGGGCGTGATGAGGGACCCGACCATCACGAGGCGAACGAACGCGGCGAGCACGGCGTCGAACACGAGGCCCTTCTCCCAGACCGTGGGGAGCGCGGTGAGGTGATCGAGGCGCTCCTGTTCGGCCCACGCGATCGCGCGTCGCATCGTCCCGGGCGCGACGTGGACGTCCGCGTCCGACAAGAGGATCCAACCGCCGCGCGCCGCCTCGATCCCGCGGTGCATCGCGTGGACCTTCCCGAGCCAGCCGTCGGGGAGCGCGTCGACGTGTACGGCCGTCACGCGCGGATCGGCGGCGGCGATGCGATCCACGAGCTCACCCGTGCCGTCGGTGGAGCGGTCGTCGACGACGACGATCTCGAGGTCGGGGTAGTCGTCGGCGAGGCGTGTCGCGATCGCGGCCTCGAGGTGGTCGACCTCGTCGCGCGCTGCGATGACGACCGAGACCTTCGGCCACATCGCGGGCTCGGGCGGGTCGAGTCGTTCGAGCACGGGGACGCGGAAGCGCACCGAGAGCGACGCGAGCGCGAGCAACGCGGAGACACAGGAGACGGCGAAGAGGGCAGTGGCGAGCACGCGCAGGCTGGGTTGCACGGCGCGCGCCACGCGGACGCGCCCGAGTCGAACCGCGATCGCGTGACACGATGTCCGAGCGCCGCGGCCGGCGCTGCCAGAACGTCAGGAGAGGATCTTCTTCACGAACCCCGTGATCTCCGGGACGCCGCCCTGGAACACGAGGTAGCCGCCGAACGGCTCGCGCTCGGTCATGTCGTCGCCGATTGGCGTCTGCATGAGCGCCTTCGCGGCCTCCGGATCGTCCGGGTGGCGGCCGAGCGCCCAGCCGAGCTTGATGTACGCGACCTCCGGCAACATGTTCGCGAGCGGTACGACGCCGAGCTGCAGGATCTCGCGGCCGGTTTCGTACACGTGCATCTGCACGAAGCCCCACAGCGTCTGCAGCGTCATGTAGACCTGCACGCCCTTCTCGCGCGCGCGCTCGAGCGCCGGGTACACGAGCCGGTTCACATGGCCGAGGCCGGTGCCGGCGATGACGATCCCCTTGTAACCGCAGTCGACGAGCGCATCGATCACGTCGGGCTGCATGTTCGGGTAGTAGTAGACGATCGTGACGCGCTCTTCGAAGACCGGCGTCACCGTCGCCTTCCGCTTCGGATCGCGGAGGCGGTAGGGCGTCTTCAGCGCGGAGAGCTTGCCGTCGCGGATCATCGCGAGCGGGATGTCGCCGAGCGTGCGGAACGTGCTGCGGTAGGAGCTGTGCATCTTCCTCACGCGCGGGCCGCGGTGCAGCAGGTTGTACTGGTCCGAGGTCGGCCCGAACATGCAGACCATGACCTCGGCGATGTCGCCGTGCGCCGCCGCGTTGGCCGCGGCGATTAGGTTCCGCGCGGCGTCCGACGACGGGCGGTCCGACGAGCGCTGACTGCCGACCATCACGATCGGGATCGGCGTGTCCTGGACCATGAACGTCAGCGCCGCGGCGGTGTGGTGCATGGTGTCGGTGCCGTGGCCGATGACGATGCCGTCGTAGCCGGCCTCGATCGCTTCGCCGCAGCGCGCCGCGAGGACACGGTACTGCTCGGCGCCCATGTTCTCGGAGAACACGCCGAACAGCTTCTCCGTATCGAGGTTGCAGACGTCGGCGAGCTCGGGGACGGAGCCGTAGAGCTCGCCGGGGCTGAACGCCGGGATGACCGCGCCGGTGCGGTAGTCGAGGCGCGACGCGATCGTCCCGCCCGTGCCGAACAACATGACGCGCGGCTTCTCCGGGTCCTTCGGGAACTCCTCTTCCGGGATCTTGTACTCGGCCTTCTTGTAGCCGCGCTTCTCGAGTGACTCGATCGTGTCGGCGCGCAGCCCGATGTTGTAGCCGGACTCGAGTTTGAGGACGAGGTGGTCGGCGTCCGACGTCTCCGAGCGCGGCAACACCAATCCGGCGAACGTCCCGCGCGACGTGCGCGCGACGATCTGACTCCACACCGTGACGCCGTTCGCCTGCATCACGGCGCGCATCGGATCGCGGTAGCCCTTGTAGTCTTCTTTCGGATCGCTCACACGGCCTCCCGCACGCGCTTCTCGACGGCGTCGATCGCCACGCGCCCGAGCAGCTCGGGCATCACCAACCCCATCGCCCACCGGCTGCGCGCCGCCGGGTCCTTCGTCGCGA
>JAUHYN010000620.1 GCA_030426505.1 bacterium
GCGTCGAGGTCGCCTCCGACCGCGACTTCGTGATCACGACCGGGATGCTCCCCGACGCGCGCGTCGGGAGCGCGTTCGACGTGAAGCTCTCCGTCATCAACGGTCAGGGTGACGTCACGTGGTCCGTCATCGAGCGCACCGGCGAGCTCCCGCCCGGCCTCGCGCTGATGCCCGACGGCCGCCTCGCCGGTACACCGACCGAGGACGGCATCTTCGCGTTCGCGGTGCGCGCCGAGGACAGCAGCGGGCAGAGCGATCTGCAGCCGCTGTCGATCCGCATCACGGAGGCCGAGTCACTCGCGCAGCCGAAGACCGGCTGCACGAACACGTCGGGCGGCGGGGACGGCTGGTGGGTGTTGCTCGCGCCGCTGGCGTGGATCTGGCGGCGCCGACGCGCCTGACTCACGCCTCGCGCGACTTGCCGAACACCTGCAGCACTCCGACGAGCACGGCGAGCCCCACCACGACCGACACCCACGCCGGCAACCCGAAGCCGAACGGGATGTAGCCGATCACGATCGCCACGAGGCCGCACACCGCGGAGTACGCGGCCTGCGTGCGCGTGTGGTCGACGTGGTCCGACGCGCAGGCGATCGACGACAGGATCGTGGTGTCGGAGATCGGCGAGCAGTGATCGCCGAACACCGCGCCGGCGAGGATCGCCGACGACGCGCCGAGCAGGTACGCGTCGAAGTCCGGCGACCCGGTGTGGAGCGCGACGACCTTGATCGAGATCGGGAACAGGATCGCCATCGTCCCCCACGAGGTCCCCGTCGCGAACGCGATGATCGCCGCGAGCACGAACGTGATCGCGCCGATCGACCATGCGGGGAGCGCGCCGCCGATCAACGTCGCGACGAAGTCCCCGGCGTAGAGATCGGTCATGACCTTGCCGATCGACCACGCGAGGCACAGCACCACCACCGCGAGGGTCATCGCGCGGAGGCCGCTCACGAACGCGTCGATCAACGGCGTGAGCCCCATCGTGCGGAGCGACATGAAGAACGCCACACCGCTGGACGCCGCGCCGGCGTAGACGAGCGCGTCGTACGACGCCGCGTTCGAGAGAATGTAACCGAGCACCCGCACGGCGCCCTCGGCGCGCGCGGAACGGAAGCCATCGGGATCGAGCTCCGCCGCCGCGAGGCCGGTGTAGAGCAGCACCGCGATCACCGTGCCAACCAGGACGAACAGCGGGATGGCCGCCATCCACCAGCGCGGCGCGGCGGCCTTCATCTTGTCGGCCTCGGCGACGAGCCCGGCGTCCATCAGCGGCGCGCCGCCGTCGCGGATGAGCTTGCCCTCGCGGAACGCGCGGCGCTCGGCGGCGAGCATCGGGCCGAAGTCCTTCTGGAACCACGCGACGATCAGCACGAAGGCGAGCGCGAAGATCGGGTAGAAGCGCGACGAGATGCCGGCGATGAAGACCTCGTACGGATCGCGGTCGATGCCGGCCGCCTTCAGTGCATCGCCGAGGACGCTCACCTCGTAGCCGATCCACGTGGAGATCAGCGCGAGGCTGGAGATCGGCGCCGCGGTGGAGTCGACGATGTACGAGAGCTTCTCGCGCGATATCTTGAAGCGGTCCGTCACCGGCCGCATGGTCGTGCCGATCAACAGCGACGAGGCGTAGTCGTCGAAGAAGACGAGCATCCCCATCGCCCACGTCGCGAGCGCGCCCGAGCGCGCGCTGGTCGCCCGCTTCGCGATCTTGTCGACGATGCCCGCGGTGCCGCCGTTGTTGCTGATGATGCCGACGAGCCCGCCCATCAACATCGTGAACGTGATGATCTTGAGCTTGTCCGGATCCGCCGTGACCCCCACGACGAGATCCAGCGAGCGCGGGAACGCTTGCCACAGGCTCCCGTGGAGCAGCGCCGCGCCGAGGAACACGCCGCCGAACAACGACAGCAAGACCTGCCGCGTGATCAACGCGAGCGCGATCGCGAGGAACGCGGGCAGCAACGTCCACGCCCCGCCGAGCGAAGCGACCTCGATCTTCGCGGTCGTCCCGCCGCCGCTCAGCACGAGGGTGTCGGCTTCGATCTTCGTCGCCGGCACCTTCACCACGCCCTTGTCCGCGGCGAGCGAAGACGTGCCCGTCAGTCCCTCGATCGCGAGCGGGCCGGTGAACGACGTGTCGACGTCGCCGGCCGCGTCGCGCGCGAGGACCACGATGCCCTCGACGCCCTCCGCGCCGACCCACACGCGCCGCGCGGGCCACTCGATCTCGAACGTCGCGGGCGCCGCCTCCGCGACGGATGCCCCGAACAGGATCGCCCCCCAGACGGCGAGTCGCGCCGCCCCCCTCCAGTCCACCACAGTCACCTCTTACTCGTGATGCCCGCGGTCGCGGTATCGGCCGGCGTGTAGATCAGCGCCCCGCCCGCGCCGCGGCTGATCTCCGCCGCGTTCGCCTCGTCCGTATCGATGTGCATCTCGGTCACGTACTTCTCGCTGACGCGCACCAGCACGTCGCCGAAGACGAGATCCCGGGGCCCGCCGGTGACCGCGACCTCGACCTCGTCGCCGTTCTTCACGCCGTGGAGCGCGGCGTCCTCGGGGGTCATGTGGATGTGCCGCCAGGCGCAGATCAGCCCCTCCTCGAGGTGGACCGTGCCGGCCGGGCCCTCCAGCGTGATCGGCGCGGAGGCCTCCACGTGGCCGGAGCGTCGCACGGGCGCGTCCACGCCGAGCTTGAACTCGTCGGTGCGCGAGATCTCGACTTGGTTCTTCGGCCGCAGCGGGCCGAGCACCCGCACGCCCTCGATGCGATCGCGCGGCCCGATCAGCGTGACCTTCTGTTCGCTCGCGTACTGACCGGGCTGCGAGATGTCCTTGTACTTCGTGAGCTCGGCGTCGGGGCCGAAGAGCTGTGCGAGCGTCTCCTTCGTGAGGTGGACGTGGCGCGCGCTGACCGCGATCGGGATCGGCTTCTTGGCCTCCACCACCTTCGCGCCGCGCGCGACGTTCGCGGCCTCCTGCGCGATCATCCGCTCCTCGTTCGTCTTCACGACGAGCGCCTTCGTGCGCGCGTTCGACGCGCTGATCTCGAACGCCTGCGTGTCGTCCGAGACGCGCGCCGCCGCGTTGCGATCCTCGTCGAGTACGATCCCGAGCACCTCGAGCCGCTGCAGGATCCGACGCCGCATCGCGATCGCGTTCTCGCCGATGCCGCCGGTGAGGACGACCGCGTCCAGCCCGCCCATCGTCGCCGCGTACGCGCCGATGTACTTCTTCACGCGGTGCGCGAAGACGGTGATCGCGAGGCGCGCGCGATCGTCGCCGCCCTCGGCCGCCGCCTCCACGTCGCGCAGATCGCGCCCCACGCCGGAGAGCCCGGCCAAACCGCTGCTCCGGTTCAGCAGCGCGTCGACCTCGTCCACCGACCGCTCGCGCACGAGCGAGAGGACCAGCCCGGGATCGAGGTCGCCGCTGCGCGTCCCCATCACGAGCCCCTCGAGCGGCGTCATCCCCATACTCGTTTCGACCGACTGCCCGTACTCGACCGCGCAGAGGCTGGCGCCGTTGCCGAGGTGGCAGGTCACGAGGCGGAGCTCCTCGAGCGGGCGGCCGAGGTGTCTCGCGGCGAGGCGCGCGACGTACTGGTGCGAGGTGCCGTGGAACCCGTAGCGCCGCGCGCCCGGCAGCACCTCGGGATCGATCGCGTAGGTCTGGGCGCGGCGCGGCATCCGGTTGTGGAACGCGGTGTCGAAGACCGCGACGTGGACAGCGCCCGGGAGGGCCGCGCGCGCGGCGCGGATCCCGGCGAGGTTCGCGGGGTTGTGGAGGGGCGCGAGCGGGACGTTGGCCTCGATGGCGGCCTCGACCGCGTCGTCGATGGCCGTGGCGGCGAAGAACCGGTCGCCGCCGTGGACGACGCGATGACCCACCGCGTCGATCGTCTGGTCCGCGCAGGCGGCGAGGACCTCGGCGATCGCGGCGTCGAACCCGTCGGCGGCGATGCGTTCGAGTTTCCCCGAGACGGCGACGGTCCCGGCGTCGGGGTCGACGAGCCGGTACTTCACGCTGGAGGAGCCGCAGTTGATGACGAGGACGTTCACGACGACGGGCACGCTGCCACAGCCCCAAAAGGTGGGGAAGGGTCGCCTCGGTCGTCCGCCCGACCTCGGATTTGCTTGCCACTCCGGATCCGAGCCGCCAAAAGCGTTCGCCATACTCTGATGCGGAAGTTCCTGTGTACGCTCGCTGGCCTCGCGGTGGCCACTCCGGCCGCCGCCTTCGTCCCGACGTCCCCGACGGTCACCACGCTCGCCGAGGGATCCGCCCGGACCGACGTCCGCATCGCGAACACCCCGCGCGACAAGGCGGCCTGGGATCGGTTCGTCGCCTCCGCCGGCGGACGCTGGCGCGCGATCCACGACGCCGACACCGGCGCGCCCCTGCGCATCTGGGGCTCCGGCATCTCGGCGCCGAACAGCGTCGCCGACAAGACCGCGGCCGAAGCCTTCGCGCGCGCCGCGCTCCGTGAGTACCTCGACCTCCTCGCGCCCGGCGCGGCCGTCGAGGACTTCGCGCTCTCCGCGAACACACTCTCCAAGGACGGCGTCCGCAGCGTCGGGTTCGTTCAGAGCCACGACGGCCTCCGCGTGGACGGCGGCCAGGTCAGCTTCTCCTTCAAGCACGACCGCCTCGTCGTGCTCCGCTCCGAGGCGTGGCCGAACCTCGCGGTGTCCGCCTCCGCGCGGACGCTCGGCGTGGTCGAAGCCGCTTCGATCGCGAAGCAGTGGGTCTCGGACGCCGTCGGCGCCGCCGGCCGCATCGAGCACGTCTCCGCTCCGTTCGTGAAGGCGCTCGTCCTCGAGGACGGGACGATCCAGGCCGCGCGCGTCCGCCGCGCGATCCTCCGCACCGACAGCCCGGTCGGCCGCTGGGCGGTCGACGTGACGCTCGACGGCGCGCGGTTCGCGATGCGCCAGACCCTCATGTTCGCGGACGGCACGATCCAGTTCGCGGTGCCGGACCGCCGCCCCAACACGCTCCTGCCCCGCCCGAACGTCCCCGCGCCGTTCACGGACGTCACGATCGACGGCACCGCCACCCGCACGGACGCGAACGGCCTGGTGACGTTCACGGCGAGCGCCGCCACCGCGCAGGTCGTGGTCCGCGCTTCGGGCGAGCGCGCGTACGTCCTCAACGATATGGGCGCCGAGGCGAGCGCGACCCTGACGCTCGACGCCGGTGGCCACGCGATCTGGGACGGCAGCGACGACGAGCTGATCGACGCCCAGGTCATCACGTACATCGCCTCGCAGCACGCGCGCGACTACGTGAAGACGATCGCGCCCTCGCTGCGGTTCCTCGATCAGCAGCTCGAGGCCACGGTGAACATCGACAACGAGTGCAACGCGTTCTCCGACGGCACCACGATCAACTTCTTC
This sequence comes from bacterium, assembly GCA_030426505.1. GTDB lineage: Bacteria > Myxococcota > Kuafuiibacteriia > Kuafuiibacteriales > Kuafuiibacteriaceae > JAUHYN01. Next base: position 5,403 of record JAUHYN010000620.1, read on the forward strand.
CTCAGCAGCGAGCGCTGCGAGAACACCGGCCGCCTCCCGGACGTCGTGCGCCACGAGTACGGCCACGCGGTCCACGCGCACGCGGTGATCCAGGGGGTCGGCG
>JAUHYN010000621.1 GCA_030426505.1 bacterium
GACGATCCTGGGGGCGCATTTCGAACCGAATCTGGACAAGCTGATCGCCACCTGCGACTATTTTTCGATCAATTGTCCCGCAACCGATGAAACGCGCGGCCTGCTCTCGGCCGAGCGCATCGCCTCGATGGGCTCGGTCTTCGAGGCCTCGTACTGCTTCGACCACCGCTCGATCTGACGCGTGACGTAGCCGTCCGGCTTGCCGAAGTCCTCGAGGCCGATCGCGCGCCAATCCACTCGATGTAATCGCGCGAGTGTATCGTTCATCGAGTCGTACATCGCGCGGCGCTCGTCGACCGCGACGTCGGGGAGCGTGGGGTCGTTGAAGATCCGCCCCTCGAGGTAGTCCATCACGAAGAACGGCGTCCCGATGACGTCGCTGTCCTCGCAGAGCACGCGCATCGTCGGCACCGGGACGTCCGAGCCCGCGAGCGCCTTCATCACCCGGTACTCGCGCTCGACCGCGTGCGCCGACGGCAGCAGCTTCCCGGGCGGCTTCTTGCGCAACACGAACTTCGATTCCCCACAAGTGAGCAGGAAGGTGGGGTTCGACTGTCCGCCCGCGAACTGCTCGACGGTCAGCGCCGAAGACAGGCCCAGCGGGCCCTCGAGGTACGCGAGGAGGCGCGCTTCGTCGAACTGGTGCGCCTCGCGCACGGGGATCAACCGCGGCATCGAATCTGGGTACCGCGCGCAGAAGTCCCCCGCAACCGGGGCCGCCCCCCCTCTCAAGGGAACGGTCCGGCGTTATGCTCCCGTTCCCTCGTCGTCCCGGAGGCGCTCATGATCTCGTTACTCACCGCCATCGTCATCGCCCAGACCCCGACCGCGCCGCCCCGCGAAATGGGGGTGCCCATCGGCCAAGGGAAGAAGAAGCCGAAGGTCGAGCTCACCCAACCGCGCGGCGGGTGGACGGCCGGGCGCATGATGACCGTCGCCGGCACGATCGACGACCACACCGTCGACCCGGTCACGCTCAGCATCAACGGCGATCGCTACTTCGTCCGGACGCGCAACGGGACCTTCTCGCGGCGCTTCCCCGCGGCCGCCGGCAAGAACGTCATCACCGCCATGGCCACCAACCGCGGCGGCACCACGACGAAGCAGGTGACGACCTACGCCGAGATCCCGTCCGTGCCGCTCAAGACGATCCTGACCAGCGACACCGACGGCGTCTGGACGGACCTGCACATCTACGAGCCGACCGCGAAGACCCGCGGCTTCGCCACCATCGAGGTCGAGGGGATGGCGCACGTGTACTGGGCCAACACCGAGAGCCCGAGCGGCGGGACGTTCTACCTCAACGACGACGTCGGCGGCTTCGATCAGCCCGGCTACGGCCCGTACTTGTACGTGCATCGCGCGCCGCCGACCGGCGTGTTCTTCGTCGCCACGAACTACTACCCGAGCGGCGACAAGGCCCACACCGAAGCGATGCTCAACGTGACGCTGTTCGAGGGGACGCCGCGCGAAATCCGCCGCAAGGTGCGCGTCCCGCTCGCGACGCCCGGCACGACGAAGGTGCTCGCCGTCCTCAACTTCTTCTCGGCCGACCGCGCGCAGATCTACGTGCCCGGGCAGGACCGCCCGCCGACCGGGAAGGGCTGGCCGGACAACCTCGGCGCGGCGATCGTGCAGGTCGAGGGAGGTGGCTCGTGATCGCGCTGCTCCTCCTCGCCGCGACCCCCACGCCGATGCTCCGCACCGTCGTCGCCGAGGCGGCGCTCGCGCAGACCAAGGCGATCGACCCGGCGTGGCACCCCGACCAACGCGACTGCGCGGGGTTCGTGCGCTTCACTTACCGCGCGGCGTTCCAGCGGTTCGCGCCGGAGCGCGTCGAGCGCGGGCTGTGGCGCGGCTTCGACGGACGCGCGCTCGCATTCGCCGACGCGGAGACGCTGCTCGCCAAGAGCTTCGTTTCACTCGGCCGCGACGCCGCCGCCGCGCGCAAGCTCGCGAGCGGTGACCTCGTCGCGTTCCGACAGCGCGACGGGACGTACCACCTGATGCTCGCGGTCCGCACGGACGGACCGACCTCGGGCGAGACGCTCGTGGTCTATCACCCGGGCGACGGCGGCGACGCGATCCGCGTCGGGCAGCTCGCCCAGCTCGTCCGAGAGGCGCCGCAGGAGTGGCGCCCGGTCGCCGACAACGGCGCCTTCTTGGGCTTCTACCGATTCGAGGAGTGGACGCGATGTGCGGGTCGAACAAGAGGAACGCGATTCTGGCCGGCGCGGGCGTCGCGGTGATCGCTGCGATCGCGATCGTGGCCGTCACGATGCGCCCCGGCGGGGGCGACGACCCGACGGGCGGCGTGGACCCATCGCCGTGGACGCCCCCCGACCTCGTCGGCGCGAGCGGCGACGTGCGCGTGGAAGGGATCCCGGGCATCCCGAGCGAGCCGATCGTGATGACCGTCCCCGCGCAACCCGAGCTGCTCGTCTCGGTCGTGGTCGATCTGTTCGAGCCCGCGAAGGTCGTCACCGCGGCGCGCTCGAACCCGTGGCTCTCGGAGGTGATGGGCTCCGCGCTCGGGCGCGGCTTCGTGGGTTCATGGGCGGGCTTCTTCGGCGCGCGCGGCGAAGACCTCGGCGGCGCCTTCTCGGGCACGCTGTTCGAGACCGCGCTCGATAAGGTGTTCGATCAGCCGGTGCGCGTTCTGTGGCTCGGTGCGGACTACCGGCGGTTCACGCCGGTGCTCGTGGTGCCGAAGGCCGACAGCACCGCGACGTGGCTCCTCGACGGCCTCGCCGCGACCTCACAGCGCGGCCAGTTCGTCGCGGCGAATTGCCCGGGTGGCGACGCGGACGCGATCTCGATCGCGCGCATCGTCGTCGCGGACCAAGCGATCTACGCGACGAAACATGGCGACACGATCTACGTGGGCCGTCACCCCAACGCGGTGCTCCACGGGGTCTGCGCGAAGCTCGACCCGATGGAGCGCACGGACGGCGCGGCGTTCGAAGTAGCGGTCTCACACGACCGCTTCGACCGCGGCGTGCAGAGCCTCTTGATCTTCGCGGGCGTGACCTCCGCGCCGAAGCTGGTGTTCGGTATCGAAGGCGACCGTGTGGTCCCGCGCGGCATCCGCGCGGGGGTGAAGGCGCCGCGGCTCGTCGCGTCGAAGTTGCCGGCGTCGATGCTCGAGACCATCCCGGCGAAGACGCCGATCCTTTTCGCGCTGACGATCGAGCTCCCCGAGGTCCTCGACAAGGACGCGCTCGCGAAGGTGTTGAAGGGCGGCGCGGCGCCGGGGGGTGTCCCGCGCACTGTCGCGTTCCTGTGGACGCCGCACGTCGACAAGCCGGACGAGGTCGCGATCGTGTGGTCGCGCCCCGGCGATCGCGATCGCCTCCGGAAGATCTTCTCACCCGCGATGAAGATCGAGCCGGCCTGCGGGCACCTCGTACTGTCGACCTCCGCCGACGCCGTCCGCGGCGTGGACGCGGCCTGCAAGAACAAGGGCCCGTCGCTCGCGCACGCGGCGCCGAAGGTCCGCGCCGGCTTGGAGGGCGCGTCTTCCGTCGTCCTCGGGATCGACCTCGGTGGCCTCACGAATCACCTGTTCCTCGGCGCGTGGGGCGAGGAGCAGAAGCGGAAGGACCGCGTCGGCATCCCCGCCGACGTCGGGGCCGCGGCGTCCAAGCTCGAGGAGCTCCCGTTCTTCGGCTTCACCGGGACGGTCGAGGGCGACCGCCTCGTGCCGGGAGGGTTCAGCTCATGAAGCGATCCACCGCGCTCGTGTTCGCGCTGATCGCGTCGGCGTGGGCCGCCGAGGCCGTCGCGAAGCCGCTCTACATCACCGTGCCGCGCGCGTACGGCTCCGAGGAGCCCGTGGTGGTCGACGTCGCGTTCCAGCGGCGCCACCCGGTCGAGCTCCGGGTCCTGCGCCCGAACGACGTGACGAAGTTCGTGCAGTCGCAAGCCAACTTGCGGCGCGCGTACGAGCAACCGAAGTTGGAGATCAACACCGGCCGCTACCTCGCGCGCGGGTTGAACGCGCTGCGCTCGCCGGCGAACGATCTCCTCTCGACGATCGACCCCGGGCTGAGGCGCGCCCTCTCGGTGGATCTCCCGGAGCGCGATCTCGTCGGCCGCACCGGCGCGCGCATGGACGGAGGCCCGGAACACCTCGTCGATATCCCGCCGGGCACTACGCTCGTCGACCGACGCTACCTCAATCTCGAGCTCGGCGGCACGGAGATGGAGTTCTCGGTGCCCGGCTTCGACGGGTGGGGCTCGCGCGGAGGTTTCGAACAGCGCACCGTCACGCTCGGGAAGATGAAGCCCGGTCTGTACGTGCTGCAGATCGTCCAGGGGCGGATCGAGGGGCAGGTGCTGGTCGTGGTGAGCGACCTCTCCGTGCAGGTGAAGCAGACGGACGGCGAGGTGCTGGTGCGCGTCGCGGGGCGCGATCAGAAGCCGCGCCCCGGGGCTCAGGTGAGCGTCTTCTCTCCGGCGGGCGCGGGCCCGACGGGGACGACGAACCAGCGCGGCGAGGCGACGCTCGCGACGGACGAGCCGAAGCTCGTGGTGCTCGCGAAGGTCGGCGAGGACGTCGCGGTCGTGGACACGGACTTCTACTCCACGCTCGCGATCAGCCCGGACGTCTTCATCTACACGGACCGGCCGATCTACAAGCCGGGGCACACTGCTTCGTTCCGCGGGATCCTTCGGCAGCCCGACTCGTTCCTCTCGCGGATGTTCGCGCCGCGGAGCCGGCGCGTGAAGGTCACCGTCCTCAGCGAGGGCGGTGACACCAACTCGACCACCGCCCTGGTCGACGCGTACGGCACTTTCGAGGGCACGGTCCGCGCGCCGGGGCGCGACACCGGCGTGCTCACGTTCGTCGCGAGCATCGACGACCGGCCCTACCAGGCCGAGGCCCGCATCCAGGACTACGTGAAGCCGACGTACTACCTGGAGGTCCGCTCCGATCGCGAGACGGTGCGCCCCGGCGAGACGCTGCGCGCCACCATCCGCGCGCGGCGCTACGCGGGCGGGGCGCCCAAGAACACCAAGTACGACTTCACGTTGAGCCGAACGATCCTCGACACGCCGGCGTGGGTCGACGACTCCGGCCTCGGCGCCGAGGGGAGCGCGGTGACGTACGGGAGCGTGTCCACCACGGAGGGCTCGCTCTCGATCCCGGAGCGCATCTACTCCTCGGCGGAAGCGCGCGGCGCGAGCTACGACGCGTGGTCGTCCGCGCCGACGTTCGACGAGAACGGCGAAGCGACGATCGAGATCCCGATCCCGCCGCTGGCCCCGGACGATGCCGAGCAACCGTTCCGCTACGTGTTGTCGGTGAAGGCGCTCGACGACCAGGACTCGGCGGCGTCGAAGTCCAAGCCGTTCTTCTTCTCGCCCACGGAGGTGCTCGGCACGCTTCGGTCGAGCACGAAGGTGATCATGACCGGCAGCGAGGCGAAGCTCGCCGTGCGTTCGACCAAGCCGAG
>JAUHYN010000622.1 GCA_030426505.1 bacterium
GCGCGCGCGTCGACGTCCCGGCGGGCGGTGAGGCGCGGGGCGTCGTGGTGCGGGTGGAGTGAGCTACAGGCGGCTGACCGCTTCGGCGATCAGGGCGACGCCGAAGCCGGTGCCGCGCTCGCCGCGGAACGCGGGGCCGGCGAGGTCGATGTGGACCCAGCCGACCTTCGTGTCCTCGATGTGGTTGTAGACGAACTGCGCGGCGCAGCTCGACTGTGCGTTCGCGCGGTTCTTCACCGAGTTCCTCATGTCGGCCACCTTGCTCGCGAACTCCTGCTTGTAGAGCTCGGGCGCGAAGATCAGCGGGTGGACGAGGTCGCCCGACGCGTAGCCGGCGTCGACGAAGAGGCGCTCGAGGTCGGCGTCGTTGCTGACGAGGCCCGCGTGGGCCTGGCCGGTCGCGATCATCTGCGCGCCGGTGAGGGTCGCTGCGTTGATCACGTGCGTCGCCTTGAGCTCGCGCGCTGCGTAGCTCACGCCGTCCGCGAGGAGGAGGCGCCCCTCGGCGTCCGTGTTGTTGATCTCGACGGTGCGCTTGCTGTGCATCGTGAGGATGTCGTCCGGCTTGAACGAGCGGCTGTCGACGGAGTTCTCCGCGAGGCACATCAAGAGCGACACCTTGTGCGGGCAGCCGGTCTTCACGAGCACGCGGAACGCGCCGAGGACCGCGGCGGCGCCGCCCATGTCGCACTTCATCGTCTCCATCGCGCCGCGCGGCTTGATGTGCAGGCCGCCTGTGTCGAACGTGACGCCCTTGCCGACCAGCGCGACGTGTTTCTTGCTGCCGCCCGGATCGTAGGTCGCGATCAACAGGCGCGGGGCCTCGACCGCCGCGCGGCCGACGCCGTGGATGCCGCCGAGGCGCCGCTCGAGGAGGGCGTCGCCGACGATGGTCTCGATCTCGACCTTCGTGCCGTCGAGGAGCGCGGCCGCGCGCTCGGCGAGCGCGCGCGGGTTCATGTCCGTCGGCGGGCTGTCCACGAGCTCGGCGGACTCGCGCGCGCAGCGGAGCACTTCGCGGGCGGTCGCGCTGGGCGTGATGAACTCGCCGGAGGCGTTGACCAGGGCGAGCTGCGCGCGCGGCGTGCGGCCGTTCTTCGTGCGCGCCGAGAACGTGGGGAGCGCGCGGCCGACCGCGTTGGCGGCGGCGACGGCGTGGGCCTCGTCGTCGAGGACGACGATGATGGTCGGCTTCTTCGCGTCACCGAAAGACGCGCCGTTCACGACCTTCGAGATCGCCTCCGCCCGTGAAGGCGAGTTGTAGCGCGACAGGGTGTCCGGTACGGCGCCGGCGGCGACCCAGGCGGGGGTGCCCTGCGTGAGGCTGGACAGCGAAGCGCCGAGGTCGCCGGGGCTCACGGCCTTGCCGAGGTCCGACAGGGTCTTCTGCGCTTTGGGCGGCAACAGCTTCGGGAGGCGCTTCTTGTCGAACACCTTCTTGGGCGCGACGACGAGCACGTAGTCGGCGCCTTTGAGGGCGCCCTTCAGGTCTTTGGCGAGGGACAGTCGAGTCACGGCGCGGGAGTATCCTCTTTTTTGGGGCCCTGTGGCCAGAAACCTCAGGTCGGTGTAGAGGCTCGGGCGATGCGAAAGATCACCATGATTTGTTTCGTCCTCGGCGCCCTCGCGGGCGGCTGCAAGAGCAGCACGATGAACGACATGAAGTCAGGCGCGAAGAACGAGGCCTGCAACACGTCGTGCGACGAGGCCAAGACCGAGTGCATCAACAAGTGCAGCGAGGAAGCCGACCAGGACGCCTGCAAGATCGCCTGCGACGTCGCGCGCGACGAGTGCGCCAAGGAGTGCAAGCAGAGCTGAGTCTTCGGCTCGGCCGACCATGATCCGGGTCGCGCTGCTCCTGGCGACGCTGGCCGGAGCGCCTCCGAGCGCTCCGGCGAGCCCGGATCCGAGCGGTGCGGCCCCCGCGGCCCACGATACGCGCCGCACCGTCGAATACGATCTGTCCGCGAGCCTCGACCCCGAGACCCACCAGGTCCGCGGAGCGGGGCGCGTCCGCTGGACCCACCACGGCACGCGGCCGGTTCGGTCGTTGTGGTGGCACCTCTACCTCAACGCATTCAAGAACGACCGCACGACCTTCATGCGCGAGTCCGACCTCGGGCGGCTCCGCGGCGACGCGTTCGACCGCGAGCACTGGGGGTGGATCGACGTGGAGACGATGCAGATCGTCCACGCCGACGGCGCGCGCACGGACGTCCTCGCGGCGGCCGAGTTCCGCCGCCCGGACGACGGCAACGTCCACGACGAGACCGTGCTCGAGACGCCGCTGCCGTTCGAGGTCGCGCCGGGCGAGACGATCGAGCTCGAGGTCGAGTTCGTCTCGCAGCTCCCGAAGGTGTTCGCGCGATCCGGCTTCTCCGGATCGTTTCACTTCGTCGCGCAGTGGTTCCCGAAGCTGGGCGTGCTGCAAGAGACGTTGACGAGCAGCACCCCGGGCGCGCCGCGCTGGAACTGCCACCAGTACCACGCGACGAGTGAGTACTTCGCGGACTACGGCGCGTACCGCGTGAAGATCGACGTGCCCGAGGATCACGTCGTCGGCGCGACGGGCGTGCGCGTGAAGTCCGAGACGAAGGACGGCCGCGCGATCCACGAGTACGCGATCGAGGACGTCCACGACTTCGCGTGGACGGCGGACCCGCGCTTCGTCGCGATCGAGCGGAAGTTCGACGCGGCCGCGATCGATCCGGCCGACGTCGCGAAGGTCGCGGCGCAGCTCGGCCGCGCGCCCGAGTCGATCGCGCTCGGCGACGTCGCGGTGCGGCTGCTGATCCAGCCGGAGCACGCGATGTACGCGGACCGCTACTTCGAAGCGACGTTCGCCGCGCTGAAGTGGTTCGGCCTCTGGTACGGCGCGTACCCGTACCCGGTGCTCACCGTCGTCGACGGCCCGCGCGGCGCGAACGGCGCGATGGGCATGGAGTATCCGACGTTCATCACCGGCGGCGTGAGTTGGCCATCGCCCGACGGCAGCGGGCGCCCCGAGGGCGTCACCATCCACGAGTTCGGGCACCAGTACTGGTACGGGCTCGTCGGCTCGAACGAGTTCGAGGAGGCGTGGCTCGACGAGGGCCTCAACACGTACTCCTCCGGCAAGGTCGAGGACGCGGCGTTCGGGCCCTTCATGCGCGCGCCTCGCTTCGCGGGGCTGCCGTTGGTGCCGTGGTTCTCTTCGCTGACGACCGAGCCGATGGACGTCGCGCGGATCGGCACGATGTTGGGCGGCGACGTCGACGCGCTCGTGCGGCGCTCCTGGGACTACCGATCGGACTCGTACTACGGGATGAACAACTACCCGCGCTCCGCGCTCACGCTGCGGCAGCTCGAGGTGGTGCTCGGCGAAGACGAGCTCATCCGCGCGATGCGGCTGTACCAGGAGCGCTACCGCTTCCGGCACCCCACCACGGCGGACTTCGTCGCGGTCCTCGAAGAGGTCCACGGGACGCCGCTCGACGACTTCGCGCGGCGCGCGTTGTTCACGGCGGACTACGTCGACTACGCGGTCGACGCGTTGAAGTCGAAGAAGCGGAAGGTGGCCGCGGGCGTCTTCGACGAGGATGGCGAGCGCCGCACGGTCGACGCCGAAGAGGTGGAGGACGACGAGGAGGACGTCTACGTGACCGAGCTCGTGCTCCGCCGGGAGACTTCGGTCGACTTCCCGGTCACGGTGGAGGTCGCGTTCGAGGGCGGCGACACGCGGCGCTTCGAGTGGGACGGCGAGTACCGCTGGAAGCGGTTCGAGATCGAGACCAGCTCGCGCGCGGTGTCGGCGCGGCTTCACCCGGACGGCGAGCAGCGCTTGGACCTGCGCCGCGCGAACGACAGTCGCCGCGTCGAGAAGTCGCACCGCGCCGCCGCGACGTGGGGCGCGACCGCGCTCTACCTCGTGCAGACGCTGTGGCAGGTGCTCGGGGGCCTGTTGTGACGGGGACGCTCGAGCTCTGTCGGCGCGGTGTCTCGGCGGCGCGCGAGAACCTCGCGGCGGTGACGTGGCGGTACGTGGCGTCGTTCTTCTCGGCGCTACCGCTCGCGCTCGCGTTCGGCGCGATCGTGGACGGCTACTTCGCGAGCAGCCTCGAGGCGGAGCGCTTCGCGGAGGGCGTGGACCTCCAACTCTGGGCGGAGCTGTTGTTCGATCGCGGCGACGCACTGGCGGTGTTCGCGCCGCTCGTGTTGGGTGCTTCGATCTTCTGGATCGCGGTGTCGACGTTCCTCACCGGCGGCGTATTGGCGACGGTCCACGCCGACGTCCCGCTGCGCACGAACGAGTTGTTCGCGGCGGGCGGTCGCGGGTTCGGGCGGTTGATGCGCTTGTTCCCGCTCGGCGCCGGATTCACCGCGGTGGTGGTCGGCGTGGTCGCCGGGGGCCTGACGTTCCTGCACAACGAGGGGACGGAGGACTGGGTCTCCGAGAAGGGCGTGGTGGCGACGCGGCTGGTGTGTCTCGCGGTCATCGCGCTCGTCGCGGCCTGGGCGAACGCCGCGTACGATCTCATGAAGGTCGAGGCGGTCACGCGCGGCGAGCACCGCGCGCGGTACGCCTTCGTGCGCGGCGTCGCGGCGGCGGCGCGATCGCCGCTGCGGGTCCTGGCGGTGTATCTGCCGTTCGTGTTCGCCGCGCTGATCGTGACGCTGTTGGTGTCGCTGATCGACGTGCGCATCGCCCGCACGAACGGCGTCTGGGTGTTCGTCGCGTTCGCGTTGCAGCAGGGCGTGGCGTACTTCCGGGCGTTCACTTCGGTGGCGCTCGCGGGGGCCGAGGTCCGGCTCACGGCGCGCGCGCGGTAGCGTGGGTCGCGCCGAGGGCGCGGGGACCTGCTAAGGTCGTCGCCGGTGGAGCCGTCGCTGCCGCGCGTCTTCGGGCCGTACTACTTGCTCGCGCCGCTCGGGAAGGGCGCGGCCGGCGCGGCGTACCTCGCGAAGCCGCTGGATCCGACGAAGCGCCTGCCGCCGCTCCTCGTCGTCAAGTGCCTACACAAGAGGCTCGCGGGGGACGACGAGTTCGTGCGGCGCTTCATCCACGAAGCGGAGATCGCGGTCCGCGTGGACGGCGCGCACATCGCGAAGACGTTCGACGTCGGCGCGGTCGGTGACGTGCTGTACATCGCGCTCGACTACGTACCCGGGTGGACGCTCGGGAAGCTGCTCGCCCACCACATCGAGCGCGGGACGGCGCCGCCCGTCGACGTCGCGTGCGGCGTGGTCGCGCAGGCCGCGGAGGGGCTCGCCGCGTTGCACGACGCGGTCGATCGGGATGGGCGCCCGCTCGAGGCGATTCACCGCGACGTCTCCCCGAAGAACGTGATGGTCGGTGACGACGGCGTGGTGCGCGTGATCGACTTCGGCCTCGGGCGCTCGAAGGCGCAGGACTGGAAGACCGCGGCGGGGCGCGTGATGGGCTCGCCCGGGTACATGCCGCCGGAGCAGATC
>JAUHYN010000623.1 GCA_030426505.1 bacterium
AGCGCGTGAGCTTCCACAGCACGAGGCGACCGAGGAAGCCGTAGCGATCCAACATCGGCGACCACTCGAGCAGGATGTGGTGACAGCACGCGCCGCGCTGTTTGCAGCCGCCGGCGACGCGGTACTCGGTGCGCAGGAGGATGCGGCCGAAGCGGTGGCCGGCTTCGAGGAGCAACACCACGGGCCACACGCACTCGCGCGCGACGCGGCGGATCACTCGGACGAACAGGCTCCGGCGCGGCGCATCGGGCTGTGCGCCCATGAGGCGCCGCGCGTCGTCCATCAGACGTCGAGGATGTCGAAGTGGAAGGTGAAGACGACCTGCGGGGTGATGAGGGTCGTGGACGGGCCGTTGCCGGTGCATTGTCCGTCGGCCTCGCTCTTCGCGATGATGCCGCCGTTGGCGCCGGACTGATCCATCGTCACGCCGTCGAGGCAGCGGCCGCGGTCGTTCTTGTAGCTCGTGTAACCGAAGTTGTCGTAGCTCCCGAGCACCACGTCGAGCTTGAGCCCCGCGGAGAGGAACGACGCGAGCTTGTACTCGACGGAGAAGTCGACGTCCCAGAACGTCCCCGTGTACGCGAAGTCCTGCCCCACCAACGAGTAGCCGAACAGCACGCCGATGCTCATGTCGATCGGCAGCTCACTCGTATCGAGCCCGAACAGCCCGATGAACTTGAGCGGGAAGCCGCGCACGCCGCCGCCGATGTGGCCGGCGCCGCCCGAGAAGCTGCTCCAACCCGTGCCGACGAAGCCGAACTCGGGGCCGCCGAAGCCGAGGATCGAGAAGCCGAACCTGAGCTGCGTGCCGAGGCCGGGTTCTGCGCAGCAGGCCGGATCGTTCGACTCGAGCGGGAAGTCGCCGGCGCGACCCTCGTCTTCGACCGTGACGAGCTTGGTCCCGGAGTACGCGGCGTACCCCAGTCCGAGCTGCAGATAGAGGCCGGCGGCGGCGTCTGCGGTGCCCGGGAGCGCGACGGCGCCAACGAGAGCGGACAGGAACAGAGCGCTTCGAGCGCGGCGGAGGAGGGAATGCATTGCCTTGTCGGGACTTTATTTTAGACTCCCCACGGACTCAACATGGACGACCATACCAAACGAGTCTTCATCGTCGCGGACGGTACCGGCGAGACGGCGCAGCAGGTTTGTCACGCTGCCCTCACGCAGTTCCGCAGCTCCGAGGTGCAGACCGAGACGTTCACCCGGGTCCGCTCGAAGTTCGAGATCCGCGAGATCATGGAGCGCGCCGCCAAGGAGCGGGCTTTCGTGGTGTACACGGTCATCGACCCGGAACACCGCGACTTCGTGCAGAGTACGGCGCACGAGTTCCAGGTCGAGGTCGCGGATCTGATCGGCGGGCTGGTCCTGAAGCTCGGGGCGTTCCTCGGCGAGCAGCCGCTCTTCGCGACCGGCATCAAGCACCAGCTGGACGCCGAGTACTTCAAGCGCATCGAGGCCGTCGAGTTCGCCGTGAAGAGCGACGATGGCCAGTCGCCGCAGAACCTCAAGCGCGCCGACATGATCCTGATCGGCCTCTCGCGCACGTCCAAGACGCCGCTGTCGATGTACCTCGCGCACAAGGGCTACCGCGTCGCGAACGTGCCGCTCGTCCCGGAGATCCCGCCGCCGCGCGAGCTGTTCGAGGTCGACCAAGAGAAGATCTACGCGCTGATCATCGACCTCAACTCGCTGGTCCGCGTCCGCCACCAACGCCTGCGCGCGCTCGGCCTCCCGCCCGACGCCGAGTACGCGGCCCGCGAGAACATCGCGCGCGAGCTCCGCTGGGTCCGCGAGTTCTACGCGCGCCACCCGACCTGGCCGGTCGTCGACACCTCGGGCCGCGCGGTCGAGGAGACCAGCGCCGAGATGATCCGCATCATGAAGGAGCGCGAGGCCCGCCGCGCCGGGTGACCGGCCTCAGCCCGTCGAGCACCACCTGCACGGCCGCGCGCCCCGACTCGCCGCGACGCTCGGCGACGTGCGCGACCGCCAACAACAACTCGAGCACCGCCGCCGCGTCGATGTCCCGACGGATGAGCTTCCGCTTCTGACCGCGCGCGACGAGCGCGGCGACGGCGTCGCGGAACGCCGCGCCCGCCTCGTCGAGCAACGCCGACGCATCCACGTCGATCGCCGACAACGCATGCACCAACGTCTGCTTCTTCGCCGCCTGCGCGACGACGTGCTCGAAGAAACGGAAGAGGGCGTCGGCCTCCGCGTCGTCCCCGATCGCCTGGGCCTCCGCCGCGAGGGCCTCCAACCGATGGGCGACCACCGCGCGGAGGAGCTCCGCCTTGGTCGGGAAGTGCCGGAACACCGTCCCGATCCCGACCGACGCGCGGCGCGCGACCTCCTCCGTCGACAGCGCCGCGCCGTCCTCCGCGAGGACCGCCTCGGCGGCCTCGAGGATCGCCGTCCGGTTCCGGGCGGCGTCGGTGCGCTGACGGCGTGGCTTCGAGTCCTTCGACATCGTCGGCTTGAAACGGAGTCATGACTCCGCTTAATATAAACGGAGTCATGACTCCGTTTGATCGCTCATCCCTCTCCGAGGGGCATACGAGGTCTCCGTGCGCGCCGCAACGATCGTGATGACGGGGGGCTCCTCCGGCCTGGGCCGCTACGCGCTCGACACCCTCCTCGGCGCCGACGCCCGCGTCCTCCTCGGCGCGCGCGGGGAGGCGCCGGGCGAGTGCCTGCCGCTGGACCTCACCGATCTCACCGCCTGCGCCGCGTTCGTCGGGGCCGTGCGCTCCGCGCTCGACGGCGCTCGGATCGACGCCCTCGTCCTCAACGCGGGCGGCCACGCCGCAGGCCGGACGGCGGAGGGCTTCGACGCCACGTTCGTCCTCGACTACCTCGGCCACTACCTGATCGCCGAAGCGTTGTGGCCGCTCCTCGCGGACGGCGCGCGCGTCGTGCTCACCACGAGCGGGACGCACGATCCCGCCGAGGGGAGCCGCGCGCCCGCCCCGAAGCACGCGGACGCGCGGCGCCTCGCCCGCCCCGAAGACGACCCCGACCGCGACGCCGATCCGATGACCGCCGCGCAGCGCGCGTACGCATCGGCGAAGCTCTGCGTCGTGTTGTACGCGCGGCACCTCGCCGCGCGCGCGAACGGAGACGATCGCGGCGTTCACGTCCTCGCCTACGATCCCGGCCCGACGCCGGGCACCGGCCTCGCGCGCTCGCTCCCGTTCGTGTTCCGCTTCCTCTGGGAGCGGACCCCGGCCTTCACGCGGTGGCTGCTCCGCGCGAAGGCGAACACGCCCGCGGACGCGGGCGGCACGTTGGCGGCGCTCGCCCTGGGGTCGATCGAGATCCCGAGCGAGTGTGTGTACGCGGCGCTGCGTCGGGGCGTCCTCACCTGGCCGCCGCTGTCGGCTTTCGCGCGGGACGATGCGTGGGTCGAAGCGCTCGCGCGGGACAGCGCGGCCTTGCTCGAGGAGGCGGGGATCGCGGCGCGGTGAGCGCCTACTTCAGGCCCACGCGGCGGTAGTCGCCCGTCTTGAACTTCCAGTCGCCGTCGATCTTCGCGAGGGTCATGTCGACCTCGAGCATCGTCGCGTTGGTCGGGACCAGATCTTCGACCGCCTTCACGTCGTTGCCCTCCGCGACGGCGACCGTGAGCTTCGCCTTCGCGGTCTCGCCTTCGACCTCGACGGTGAGGTCGCGCTCGACCGCCTTCACCCAGCCCTTCCGGAAGAAGAAGCCGATCAGCATCCGCCGGGTGTCGCCGAGGTTCATCTTCTGCGGACCGACGAAGTCCTCCGCGGCGTCCTCGACGACGCCGCCCGAGCGCTTTTCGTTCGCGGCCTCGATCGCGCGACGGATCGTCGCCTTGATGAGGTCTTCGTCGGAGGTCTTCTTGCAGTGAGAGGTGGACGCGGCGAGCAGCGAGAGGCTCGCCAGCGTCAACAGGAGGCGGGGCGGACGTGGCGCCAAATCAGCTCGCCGTGGAGAGCGAGCGCAGGTACTCGCGCTTCGCCTCGGCCCACTGACCGGCGAACTTGCGCGCCGACTTCTTCAGCTTGCGCTCGGTGACGCCCTTGAACGCGTCGATCACGCGGTCGTAGAAGCGCACCACCTCCGGGATCGGCCGGCGCAGCTTCTTGTACTGCTGCTCCGCCGTCTTGTACGAGGCGTCCGCGCCGTCGACGAGGTAGTTCCAGAGGCTGATCTCACCCAGGTACTCGTGGACCTCCGGGTACGTCGAGCGCTTGTCGAGCGCGAGGCTGAGCGCCTCGCCGACCTTCTCGATGTCCGCCTTGTTCCCCTTGGCCTTCTCCTCCTCGAACGTGACCTTCGCGAGGCCGAAGAGGATGTCCGGGTTGTCGCCGAGCTCGGCCGCCTTGGTGAAGTGTTCCTTCGCCTTCTCGATCTCGCCCTTACGCAGCGCGTGCTCGCCGCGGAAGATTTCGTACTCGGGGCCCTTCGTGCCGCGCGCCGTCTTCTCGAGGTCGTCGACGAGCGCCAACGCGCCGTCGTCCTTCTGCTCGCTCTTCAGCTCCGCGAGGTCCCACTTGGGGCCACGGAACGCCGGCTTCGCCGCGACGGCCTTCTCGTAGGCCTCCGACGCCTTCTTGAAGCGACCGAGCGCGTAGTTCGCGCGGCCCTGCAGATCGTAGAACGGGGCGTAGTCCGGCACCTTCTTCAGGGCCTCGTCCGCCTTCGCGATCGCGCCGTCCGCGTTGCCGACCGCCAGCGCGAGCTCGCCCTCGGCCCACGCCAACATCGCCTCGCCGCGCGGGCCGAAGTTCTTGCGCTCCTGCACCTTCTCGATGTTCTGCGCCGGGTTGGTGAGGTTGCCGTAGTTCTTGAGCTGCAACGCGGCCAGGTAGGCCAGCGCGAGGTCGTGGTTCGGGTTCATGCTGTCCCGCACGATGTCGCGCAGGTTCTTGACCGCCGCGCGATCGTCCCCCTGCTGGTGCGCGATCTCCGCGAGCGTGAGCTGGAACGCGACCGCCGAGAACGCCGACTCCTGCGCCGACCGGATGACCCGGTTCGCCTCGACGAACTTGCCCTGCGCCTTCAGCGCGACGCCCATCGCGTGCGCGATGACCGGGGCGCCGATCTCCTGCTCGAACAGCTTCACGACGTCGGCCTCGGCCTCGGCCGCCTTGCCGTCCGCCACCTTGAGGTAGGCGTCCGCGGCGTAACGTGACGCGGTCTCCGCGTCTCCGGCCGCGGCCAGGTGCTGGCGCGCCTTGTCGAGCGATCCGGCGACGCCGTGGTCGTTCAGGTAGTAGTACACGAGGGCCAGGGCGGCGTTCGCCTCCTGGTTGCCCGCGTCGAGATCGAGGATCTCTTGGTACAGCTTCTCCGCCTCGTGCAGGGACGCGACGTCGTGCTTGTACATCTTGTCGCGCGCCTTGCGAGCGCGCACGGCGACCTCTTCCTTGACGGTGACGTGCTGGTTGTAGAGGAAGAGTCCGCCAACCCCGAGACCGGCGA
>JAUHYN010000624.1 GCA_030426505.1 bacterium
TGGTCTCGCTCTTGGTCGCCGCCTTCGCGATCCCGAAGTCGACGACTTTCACCTCGCCCTCGTACGTCACGAGGATGTTCTGCGGAGAGATGTCCCGGTGAACGATTTCGAGCGCCTGACCGTCCGAACCCTTCAGATGATGCGCGTAGTGCAGGGCCTTGCAGCCGTCCGCGATCACCCGAGCCGCGAACGTCGGCGGGAACGGCTTGCCCCGCTTCATCCCACGCCACGCGATCGCCGCGAGGTTCTCGCCGGCGATGAACTCCATCGCGATGAAGTAGGAGTCGCCCTCCTTACCGAGGTCGTAGATCTGGACGACGTTCGGGTGGTTCAGCTGCGCGGACGTCCTCGCCTCGTCGAGGAACATCTTCACGAAGGTGTCCTGCTCCGAGAGGTGGCTCAGGATCTTCTTGATGACGACGAAGCGATTGAAGCCGGCCAGGCCGCGCTGTCGCGCGAGCCAGATCTCGGCCATGCCTCCGGTCGCCAGCTTCTTGACCAGGGTGTAGCGACCGAACCGACGCACCGGCCCGATCGCCGGACCGCCTCGGGGATCTTTGCGAGGACTGACCAAGGCTGTTCGCCGAACATGCTAGCACAGGATTTTCAGCCCCACGCGACCCTGAATCGCGCGAAATCCGTCGCGATCCTCGCGGCCGCCGCGCTCCTGCTCGCCGCGCCCGCCGCGACGGCGAAGCCGAAGTACCCCGGGACGTTCACGTCCGACGCGAAGATCGCCGCCCTCGAGAAGAAGGTGGGCGCCAAGGTCGTCCCGATCGAGCGCAAAGAGGCCCTCGCGGGCACGAAGAAGAAGCTCGCCGCCAAGCGCGGCAAGGTCCGCTTCCTCCAGCTCGGCGACTCCCACATCGCCTCCGACTACATCACCGGCCGCATCCGCCACCGCCTCCAGTCCGCCTACGGCGACGGCGGCCGCGGCTTCACGCACGTGGACCAGGCCTGGGGCTACGGGGGCCGCCGAATCAAGAAGAAGGGCTGGGCGTCGGATCGGATCGTCGACAAGGATCGCGCCGGCCGCCCGTTCGGCTTCTCGGGGATGAGCCTCGAGTCCGAGCGCAAGGGCGCGATCATCCAGTACCGCGTCGAACCCGACGAGACCTCCGTCCGCGTCTACTACTACGCGCAGCCCGGCGGCGGGACGCTCACCGCCTCGCTCGGCGGTAAGGCGCTCGGATCCGTCGACACCGCGGGCGAGATCCACAGCCGCGTCTGGACGATCGATCTGACGAAGGCGCCGCGCGGCGCGCCCGACAAGATGAAGGGCCCGCCCGGCGGGCACATCCTCGAGATCGAGGCGCAGGGCCCGAAGGCCCGCATCTTCGGCGTGTCGTTCGAGACCGCGGGATCGGGCGTGGTGTACGAGTCGATCGGCCCGGTCGGCGCCGACGCGAAGGTCTACCTCCAGCTCGGGCGCGACAGCTTCGAGCAGCACCTCTCGGCGCACGCGCCGGACGTCGTCGTCCTCATGGTCGGCGGCAACGACGCGCTCAAGATCCGCAAGAAGTGGACGGACGAGGGGCGCGTCGAGAAGGACCACCAGCAGCTGATCGATCTGATCCGCCAGATCGTCCCCGGCGTGGAGATCATCCTGTGGGCCCCGATGGACGCCGGCGACAAGAAGGGCGGCAAGGTCGTGAGCAAGGACTACCTCGTCGAGGTCCGCGCGATGCAGAAGCGCGTCGCCGCCGAGAAGCAGATCGCCTTCTGGGACACGCTCGACGCGATGGGCGGGCCCGGCGCCATCACGCGCTGGCACGCCGCGAAGGTCATGAACAAGGACCTCGTCCACCCCAAGAAGCGCGCCGCCGATCTCCTCGGCGACCTCTTCGGGCGCGCTTTCATCGCCGCGATGAAGTGAGGTCGGGTGCGGTGATACCCGGGGATCCAAGGGTCAGATTCCCGTTTACACCCCCGAACGCCACTGCAAGGATGCGCGCCGAAAATGAGCCGCCTACGCACGCTCTTGGCCCTCCTTTGCCTCTCCAGTGGTGGACTCGCCTGTGGAAACAACACCCTGGAAGGCATCGAGGCCCTGCCCAACAAGAACTACCCGCGCGGCGTACCGTTCCGTATGACGGTCATGCTGACCGCGTGCTCGGACGCCTGCTCCACCTACGAGGCCGCCGAGTGCGACGTCGATGTCGACGAGGACGCCAAGGAGATTCGACTGAGCGCTTCTGCGTGCTTCGAGCGCACCACGGACGACTGTCCGGAGCTGTGCGGACCGCGCATCAACGCCCACTGTGCGATCCCGCCGCTCCAGGGGGGGACCTACACCGTGGTGTCCGACAACTTCACGTCCTCCGTCCAAGTCGAGTGAGTCGGCTCGACTTGGATTAGGCTAGCCGTCGAATGCCCGCATCCGGGGGCGAGCTAGGGGCCGAGCGCCGCGTCGTGCGTGAGAACGCGGACGGCGGAATCTCGATCGTTCGACGGGTCGTGGTCGGCGCGGACCGCGTCGAGCGCGCCGAGCGTCTCCGTCGTGTCGCCGACGCGCGCGTCGAAGGGTTCGTCCCGATCGACGCCGTTCGGCTCGAAGGGACCGTGCTCGAAGTCGTCGAGCGCGGGCTGTTCGGCTTCACGATCTCCGAGGCGCTCGTCGCCGTTCAGGATCAAGTGACGGTCGCGGTCGCGCTCGCGTTCGTGCGCGACCTCGCGAACGCGCTCCTCGCGCTGCATCGCCTGTCTCCTTCCGAGCGCCTCGTCCACGGCGACCTCGGTCCGCACGCCGTCCGCATCACGGCCGACGGCGACGTGTGCCTGAGCGGCTTGAACGGTGCGGTCGGCGATCCCGCCGACGACGTCGCGGATCTGATGCGCCTCATGCGCGTGATCCTCGAGGGGCGCGCGCGCACGAAGGAAGGCGCGATCCTCCTCGACCGCCTCACCGCGCTCACGTTCACGAACTGCCACGACCTCGCGCACTCGATCGACGTGTACCTCATGCGTCAGGACGCGGACGCGATCGTGGAGCGGCGCCGGCAGTTCGCGTCGGACATGCTCGCGCAGCTGTCGGCCGAGTCGACGGGCGAGCGCACGGAGTCGAACATCGAGCGCGTCGCCTCCGACACGGCGTGGGGCGCGCTCGGGCCGGCGCTCGACTACTCGAACTTCGAGGAAGACGAGTCGATGCCGACGATGGGCGCGGCGGAGCTCAGCGACCTCACCGACGACGCGACGTCGACCGCGGTCGACGAGATCCCGGAGCTGTCCGCGCCGTCGATGGAGACGGTGGAGGCGGCGCCGTCGCCGATCGATCTCTCGCGTTCGCGCTCGAACTCGATCGGGCACCGCCTCGAGCCTCCGGTGATGGAGGAGATCGACGAGAAGACGAGCGAGAGCGTGATCGACGAAGCGGTGCGCGTCGGTCTGCTGGGGCGCGCGTCGACCTCGAACCTCCAGTCACTCCCGCGCGTGGGCGACTACCACGTGCTCGCGTCGATCGGTCGCGGCGGGATGGGCGAGATCTACCTCGCGCGCGGACCGACGGGGGAGCTCGTCGCGTTGAAGGTGTTGTCGCCCGGCGACGAGGACGATCAGGAAGCGCTCGACATGCTGCTCGACGAAGCGGCGATCATGGCGCGGATCCGACACCCGAACGTGTTGCGCGTCGTCGACTTCGGGCGCTCGCACGGACGTTACTACCTCGCGACGGAGTACCTCGAAGGGCGCCCGCTCGTGCGCCTGATGATCGAGGCGTACAACCAGGAGGACGGGATCGACGACGGCGTGATCGCGGCCGTCGGCGCCGACGTCGCGAATGGCCTGTTCGCGGCGCACACCGCGACGAACGAGCACGGCGAGCCGCTCGAAGTCGTCCACCGCGACGTCAGCCCGCAGAACATCTTCGTCACGTACCGCGGCGGATCGAAGGTGATCGACTTCGGGGTGGCGCGCGCGACGGAGCGCGTGTCGAAGACCGAGGTCGGGTTCGTAAAAGGCAAGGCGGCGTACATGTCGCCGGAGCAAGCGGAGGGGCGGACACTCGACGCGAAGAGCGACGTGTTCTCGCTCGGCGTCTGTCTGTGGGAGATGCGCGCGGGGCAGCGGCTCTTCAAGCGCGACACCGAGTACGACACGTTGCTCGCGGTGCAGTCGGCGACGATCCCGCCGCCGTCGTCGATGCGCGGCCAGCCGAACCCGGTGCTCGACCACATCATCCTCGGTGCGCTCGAGCGCGACCTCACGAAGCGCACGGCGAGCGCGCAGCAACTCGCGCGGCAGTTGATCGACTACGCGACGGGCGTCGGGATCACGCACCGCGCGCAGGTCGTCGCGGCGCTGTTGCAGCGGTTGTTCGGGAGCGTGGCTTCGCAGGAGCGCGCGCTGATCCAGCAGCTCGAGCGCGGCGTGGCCACGCGCGAGGATGCGGAGGCGCTCGAGGCGCTCTCCGGTGTGTCGCACCGGACCAACGTCAAACGCATCACGATGGTCGCGGAGCCGGAGAGCCTCGCGGACCTCGACGACTTCGGGACCGAGCGGCCGCCGGGTGAGAGCACGGGCGAGCACGTGATGGATCGCGTGCATCGGATCCAGCTCGAGCGGAGCGGCGCGCTCGACGCGACCGATCCGCCGGACGACGAAGACGCGTCGGACGCTCCGCCCGAGACCGAGACGCGGCAGGACATCGAGCCATTCCCGCGCGCGGACTCCGCGCTGACGCCCGGGCCCCTCGACGCGGGCCCGACCCGGCGGCTCGACAGCGACATCTTCGATGGTATGGGGCTCGAGGAGCCGTCCGGGGACTACGAGCCGCTCGGCGGCGAAGGGCCGACGTCGGACGGCGGCGACCCGGTCCCGATCACGAAGGCGCCGCCGCCGAAGAAGCGTCGGGTGTGGCCGCTCGCGGTAGGCGGGTTGTCGTTGTTCGTGCTGTGCGTGGGCGTCGGGTACGTCGGGCTGCGCGTGTGGGCGGATCGACAGGACGCGATGACCATGGAGACCGCGGGGCGCGGGCCGAAGGCGGCGCCGCCGGCACGGGTCGCGGCGACTTCGACGATCGCGGTGGCGATCGGTGGCGAGGCGGCGCGGGTCGGAGCGGGGGCGCGACCGGGCGCGATCGATGAGGCGGAGGTCGGCGAGCCGGGCGCCGATGATCCGGGCGGCGTGGATCCGGACGGCGTGGACGCCGACGGCGCCGAGGTGGAGGGCGCGAGCGCGGCCGAAGGTGAAGACGCGGACGCGCAGGCCTCGACGGAGGACGCGGACGCGCAGGCCGCGGAGGAGGACGCGCAGGCCGCGGAGGACGACGCGCGAGTGAAGGCCACGAAGGAGGAGGCCGCCGCGAAGCGCGTCGAGTCCGAGGACCGCGCGGCGAAGCGCGTCGAGTCCGAGGACCGCGCCGCGAAGCGCGCCGCGCGCGACGACGCCGACCCCACAAAGCGCCGCGTGGGCGCGGGCGCCACGAACGCG
>JAUHYN010000625.1 GCA_030426505.1 bacterium
ATTCGCCCATGGGCAGCAGCGTGCCGTCCATGATCACGGCCGGATCGTCGGTAAAGTGGCCGTCCTTGGTGATGGCCCAACTCTTCGGCATCTTCTTGCCGTCTCGCATGATCACGTTGATGAAGCGCCCCACCGTCTGGTCTCCGTGCTTGGAGTCCGGGGCCGTCTCGCGCTTCTGTACCTCGCGTCGTCGGGGCATGAACGCGTCCTTCCTGTTTCTGGATACGAATGCACGAGACCGACGCGCCTGACGCGCGTCGGTCTCGCCGGCTTGCTCGGCCCAGGTCATGGCCTGCTTCGCGATCTCGGCGAAGGGGTGGAAGCTGCGGCCGCCCGCGCTGGGGGTGCGGCCCTCGAGGATGACCGACTGCGGCTGCTGGGCGGCGTGTTTGATGAGGTCTTCGGCGAGGCGGACCTTGCCGACGCCGCGGCGCCCGTGGACGAGGACGACGGAGCCGCGGTCGGCCCCATACCAATCCGTCAGCGTCTCCAGCTCCCGATTGCGGACCCCGGGCGCGGTGCTCTCGGGCTTCGTCGCGTGCGTCGGTGCGGCTGGGCTGGCTACTTCGACCATTCGGTCCCCTTCCGTGTACAAACATCGTGCCGCGTCGTCACGATGTGAACGGCGCGCGGCCGTTCGTCTTCTTACGGCTCAACCACCCGAATTCATTGACCTCGGGCGGGTCGGTCGATTGACCGAGACCACATCGGCCTACCTCGCGATCGAGATCGGTCCGTCGTGGTGTTCGAATTCTAACATGTGCGCAGTGATCGCACCGATACGATCTTGACGCTCGATCGCGATCGTCAAGGTCGCGAGGGGGGACCGTTGGAACCCAGCCGGTCCCCGTTCGCGCACGAAGCGTAAGTTGTGGGCCCTCGGGGCCGTCCGTAGATTGGCGCGAGCCATGTTCCGACGCGCCGGCGCCCTGTCCCTCCTGCTCGCGACCGCCTGCCCCGGCTCCGTCGGTGGCCCCGGACCCGACGCGCCGCCGGCCGATCACGACGCCGGCCCCGGGGCCTCGATCCGCGACGGCGGCGTCGGCGCCACCGCGGACGGAGGCCCCGTCGCCGACTGCGACGAGGTCACGCCCGTCGCCACGCTCTTCGCCACGACCTGCGCGAACAACGGCGCGTGCCACGTCCCGGGCGCCCAGTACCCCGCGCTCATCGGCGACCTCGCCGCGCTCGTCGGCGCCCCGAGCGCCGCGCGCCCCGCCGAGAAGTTGATCACCCCGAACGACCCGAACGCGAGCTGGCTGTTCCGCAAGATGTCCGGCACCCAAGGCGCGGGCGGCGGGCTCTTGATGCCGGTCGGCTCCGCCGAACCGATCGACGGCGTGTCGATCGTCGAGGCGTGGATCGACGCGGGCGCGCCGACCGAGTGCCCCGAACCGATCGACGTCACGCCCCCCGCCGACCCCAACACGCTCGACCAGGCCGAGCTCTTCACCTGCACCGGCACGAGCGCGAGCTCGCCCGCGCGCTTGCGCCGCGTGGAGCGCACCGAGTGGACGCACTCCGCCGGGCACCGCGTCGGATCGCTCGCGCACGACAACCCGTTCTTCGCGCCCGAGGGTCGCTACTCGACGAACGGCGAAGGCGTCTCGATCGAGCCGGCCACCCTCGACCTGTACATGCTCGTCCTCCCGCAGGCCGCGTCGCTGTGGAGCCGCGCGGATCCCGGACCCCAGCATCGCAAGGTCGGCATCTACGGCGACCGCGACCTTCGCTGCATCTTCAACGACGTCGCGCCGGACGACGCCTGCATCGATCACTACGTCGACGAGCTCCTCTCGAAGGGCGTCCTCTTCCGCGCGCCGACCGACGACGAACGCACCCGCCTCCGCGCGCTCCTCGTCGCCACGCTCGCCGCCGAAGGAGGCGACGTCGCGCAGCGGCGCACCACGCTCGAGCACGTGGCGTCGGCGGCGTGGCTCACGAGCGGCGCGCTGTTCCGCGCGGAGGGGAGCGAAGCGATCGCGGGCGACGCTTCACGTACTCGCCTCAGCGACGACGAGCTCGCCCTCGCGCTCGGCGGCGTGTTGAGCACGCACCCGCCCGGCTCCCCGCTCCCGCAGCGCGGCGTGTACCAACCCGGCGATCCGGATCGCTCGAACCCCGCGCTCGGATGGCTCGGACAGATCCGCGCGGCCGCGGACGACGGCTCGATCCAGTCCCCGTCGAAGATGCGGCAGCTCCTCGCGATGTATCGCGCGGGCGTCGACGTGGATCGCGCGGACCTCGCGTTCGAGATCGACTCGCGCGAAGTGCCGGCGCGCGGCGAGTACTGGCTCGCGGATCGGCTGCGCGGCTTCTTCCGCGAGTACCTCGACTACGACGAGGCCAACACGGCGTTCAAGGACAACCCATCCGCGACGAGCGCGTGGGAGGGTGAGTGGACCGCGAACCTGTCCTACTCGAACCTGCAGCACAGCTACTACGGTCACGAGTCCACGCTGATGACCCAGCTCGACGACACGATCGCGCGCGTGGTGATCGACGCCGAGCAGGCCGGCGAAGACGTCTTCGCGGCGCTCCTCACCGATCGGAAGTGGCGCCTCCCGTCGAACCTGATGGCGAGCAGCGGCGTCGCGTGTACGAGCGACGCGGACTGCGCGGGCCAGTCCGGCAACACGCGGTGTCAGGCCGGCAACGGGAGCTGCAGCGGGAGCACGAGCAATCACCACGCTTCGGTGCATCGGGTGTACGGCTTGGACGACAACGTGCCGAACACTCAGGACGGGCGTTGGGTCGACATGCCGGCGACCGCGCGCGCGGGCGTGCTCACGCACCCGGCGTGGCTCACCGCGCACGGCGGCAACTTCGAGGACGACGCGAGCGCGGTCATGCGCGGCAAGTGGATCCGCGAGCACCTCTACTGCCAGACGGTGCCGGGGCTCGATCTCGTGCGCGTGGAGGCGCAGCTCGTACCGAGCGCGCCGGAGCTCCGCGCGCGCGACCGCATTCGCGTGAGTATCGAGGAGGGGCCGCAGGCCGACACCTGTATGGGGTGCCACCGTTTGATGAACAGCCTCGGGATGCCGTTCGAGGTCTACAACCACGCCGGCTTCCCGCGCGCTTCGGATCACGGGCAACCGCCGGACGGGACGAGTTCGATCGTGGACGCGCCGGACCCGTCGCTCGCGGGCGACGTGCAGGACGCGGTGGAGTTGTCCCAGATGCTCGCCGACTCGCCTTACGCGCGTCGGTGTTTCGTGCGGCACGTGTTCCGCTACTTCATGGGTCGCGACGAGACGATGGCCGACGCGTGTACGCTCGCGTCGATGGAGTCCGCGTTCGCGGGCGGTTCGTTCTTCGCGATGCTCGACGCGCTGGTGACGAGTGACGGCTTCCGCTTCCGTCACGTGGAGGAGGCCCAGTGATGCAGACGACGCGGCGACAGTGGTTGAAGGCGATGGGGCTCGGCGCGGGGGCCGCGCTGTGTGGTCCGTTGGTCGCGCGGATCGCGCGCGCGGATCCGACGATGCCGCGGCGGTTCGTGTTCGTGGTCGAGGGCAACTGCTTCGAGCCGATCACGATGTTGTCCGACGCGGCGCGCGCGGCGATCGACGCGACGACCGCGAACCCCGTGACGGGGCGGTGGTGGTACCGCTCGTACCGTCACGACGCGCCGCTGGTGGTCGCGGACGACTTCACGGGCGGGCCGGCGTTGGGGCCGCTGGTGTCGGATCCGGCGTTGGCGGCGCGCACCTCGGTGCGCTGAGCTCGTCGCGGACGGTCGGCGGCGCGCCGGGCGGCCCCACGATCGACGCGCACGTCGCGGCGCTCCCGGGCGTGCGCGACGACGCGCCCTTCGACGCGGTCCGGTTGGGCGTGACCGCGAGCGGGAGCCCGCTCGACTTCGGAACGTGCGCGTACGAGCAGGGCCGCGGCGCGCCGATGATCCTGCAGCCGCGCTCGGCGTTCGACAGCCTGTTCGGATCCGTCGGCGACGACGCGAGCCGCGCTTCGTTCGGTCGGCGCCGCGGGTTGTTGGACTACGCGACGACGGACGTGCAGCGCGCGCTGTCGTCGTTCGGCGGGAGCACGAAGGAGCGGGTGAAGCTCGAGCGTTACCTCGAGTCGGTGGAGGAGTTGACGCGTCGGCACGAGCGGTTGTTGTCGCTGGAGTCGGAGCTTTCGGCGAATCGCCCGGAGCCGCCCGACACGAACCCGCTGTTCGCTTCGACGGATCCGTTGGATCGCTTCGCGGCGCAGATGCAGTTGGCGACGGCGGCGTTGAAGGGCGGCCTGACGAACGTGGCGGTCGTCGGCAGTGGCACGGGCGGCGCGTTCAGCATGACGTACTCGTCGGTGAGCAGCGTGGGCCGCCACGACCTGCACCACGGCTCCGGCGGCAACGCGACCTACCGCGACGCGATCCACGAAGTGACGCGCCGCCAATTCGCGACGATCGCGCAGATGGCGACGGACCTCGAAGCGGTCCCCGAGGGCGACGGCACGATGCTCGACCACACCGCGATCGTCTTCATCGGCGACAACGGCGAGCAGCACCACTCCACCGCCTCGGAGTTCCCGATCGTGGTCATCGGCGGCCAGAAACTCGGCCACCGAGGCGGCCACACCGTCGTCTACCCGGGCCTCTCCTCGAGCGCCCACCGCCAGGTCTCGAACCTGTGGAACACCGTCGGCTACTGGGCGGGAGAGGCCCTGGACACGTTCGGCAAGGAGGGCCCGTCGCGGAGGGCGGAGGGGCCGTTGTCGGAGGTGATGGGTTAGGGCGACGGGTCAGAAGACCGGCACCGCGGGGAGGTTGGCGGGGGTCGTGGAAGGCGTCGCGCCGCGGTACGTCTGGTCCCCGTAGCCGCACACGCCGCGAAGACACGCACCCCAGCACTTGATTTCGCCGTTGCGGTAGCGCGCGCACGTGTACTGGTTACCGGCGCCAATCTTCTCGACGACTCCGCCGGTCGGGACGTCGCCGTTGTTCGACGGGACGGTCGCCGGTGTGTCGCCGAGTTGATCGGGGTTGCCGTAGCCGAGCTGACCCTCGTTTCCGTCGCCCCAACATCGGAGCGTCCCCGCACTCGTCAACGCGCAGGTGTGGGCGGCGCCGGCGAAGAGATCGACGACGGGTTCGCCGACGGAAACGGCACCCGCGGTCGCCGGTGTCGAACCGGGCGTTGCGCCGATGTCGTTCTGATTGCCGTAGCCCGTCCGACCGTCGAGGCCGAGTCCCCAACAACGAATCGCTCCACCTTCGAAGCCCGCGCAGGCGTGCGCGCCGAGGCTCTCGTAGACGGCCTCGACGGTGTCGCCCGTCGGGACGTCGCCGGCCGCGGCGGGAGTGTTGTTCGTGCCGGCGCCGACCGTGTCGGTGTTCCCGTAGCCGAGCTGTCCGAAGTCCGAGTTGCCCCAGCACCGGAGGCCGCCGCTCGTCGTCTGCGCGCAGGTGAAGAACGCGC
>JAUHYN010000626.1 GCA_030426505.1 bacterium
AACAGGTCGACGAACTTCAGGTCGACCATCTGGATGCGGTGCTCCTTCGTGAATGCGAGTGCTTCCTTGGGCGTCATGTCGACGCAGGGCGTTAACACGGGTTGTGGTTCCGATCGAGAGACGAGGTCTCAGAGTTCGTGTCGATTCGTCGACCAGCTCTCGCCGCCGAGCCGGAACACGACGCCGAACGTCAGCGTGAGTGACGTCCGCGTGACGTCGCGCGTCCCGCCCGCCACCGTCGCGTCCGCGACGCGGATGTGTCCCGCGGACACCTCGGCGAACAGGCCGCGACCGGTGTCGAGCCAGGTGAGTGCCGCGCCGAGCGCGCCCGATACGTAGGGGCCCGCGCGTCCGGCCACGGTGCCGAACCCGCCGCGGAGCGCGCCGTACACGAGGAGCTCTTCGGGCGCCTCGGCGAAGAGGACCGGGTAGCGGAGATTCACGCCGAGCGCGAACACGGACTCCGCGCCGGAGGACGCGGCCCCGCCGCCCTCGCCCGAGCGCAACACGACGAACGGTGCGTACGCGGAGAACGCGACGGCGCGCGTGACTTCGAGATCGATGACGGGGCGGACGCCGAGGCGCAGCGGCGCGCCGAGTCCGTCGGGGCGCCCGGGATCCACGACGACCGGAGTGAGTTCGGTGGCGACGCCGAGCGTCCAACGGATCGCGCTCGCTTCGCGCGGCGCGAGGATCGCGAACGCGACGACGACGATGAGCGCCGCGCGTCTCACAACGCGGCGGGTCCGCGCTCTCCCGTTCGGATGCGAACGACTTCCTCGACGTTGGTCACGAAGATCTTCCCGTCGCCGATGCGACCGGTCTTCGCGACGTTCTCGATCGTCTCGACGACCTGATGCACGACGTCGTCGTTGCACACGACTTCGACCTTCACCTTCGGCAGGAAGTCGACGACGTACTCCGCGCCGCGGTACAGCTCGGAGTGCCCCTTCTGACGACCGAAGCCCTTCACTTCGCTGATCGTCATGCCGACGATTCCGGCCTCGCCGAGCGCCTCGCGAACCTCGTCGAGCTTGAACGGCTTGATGATGGCTTCGACCTTCTTCATGGCGCGATCGCCCCTTCGAGTACTCCCTGACCGTGGTCCGGTCAATCTCGCCTTGCGGGCGACGCCGCGCTCGTGGAAGACATGCCGCGCGATGGCGCCGACGGTCTCCGTTCGAGGGCTCGAGAAGAGCTATCCACTGGGCGAGAGCAAGGTCGAGGTGTTGCGGGGCTTGGATCTGGAGGTCGCGCCCGCCGAGCTCGTCGCGGTGATGGGGCCTTCGGGCGTCGGCAAGAGCACGCTGCTCAACTGCATCGCGGGGCTCGACGGCGCCGACGCGGGGGTCGTCGAGGTGCTCGGGCGCGATCTCGCGACGATGGACGACAACGCGCGGACGCTCGCGCGGCGTCGGGCGATCGGGATCATCTACCAGTTCTTCAACCTGGTCCCGAACCTCGACGTGGAAGAGAACGTCACGCTCCCTTACTTGATCGACGGAGAGGCGCCGGATCGAGCGGCGGTGCGGACCTCGCTCGAGCGCGTGGGGATGAGTCACCGGGCCACGCACCTGCCGTCGCAGCTGTCGGGCGGCGAGATGCAGTTGGTGAGCATCGCGCGCGCGATCGCGCGGACGCCGCGGTTGCTCCTCGCCGACGAGCCGACCGGCAACGTGAACGTCGCGACGGGCAAGCGCATCATGACGCTGCTGCAGGAGGTCCTGAAGGAGACGGACTGCGCCATGCTGCTCGTGACGCACAACCCGGACGACGCGGCGCGGGCCGACCGCGTCGTGTTCCTGAAGGACGGCGCCATCGACCCCACGTCGTCGCTGATCGGGGGCGACGTGTCCGTGGGTGCGATACACACGCGGCTGCAGAAACTCGACATCTGAGGGTTTAGACCTCGCGGGAAAAGCCGAACGGATCGACACTGCGCCCTCCGCGATGCCCCACCTGAAGATCGAGATCGCGGCGGACGAGCGCCGCTTCGAGCCGGCGCTCCGCGCCGCGCCGTTCGGTCTGTGGGACTGGCGCCCCGGCGACGGGCAGCTGACGTTGTCGCCGGCGTGCCTCGCGCTCGCGGGCCTCGACGGGCCCGACGCGCTCGCGGAGCGGGTCGACCCGGAGGAGCGCGCGCGCCTGCTGGCGTCGCTCGAGGCGTTCGAGGGCTCGAGCTCCGATCGTTGGGTCTTCCGGTTCCGCTTCGGCGCCCCGGCCCATCACTTCGAGGCGACGGGCCTCGCGGAGCGGAGCGACGACGGCGCCCTCCTCCGCCTGTCGGGCTGGCTCATGCAGTCGGCGCAGGCGCCCGGGTTCGCCGAGACGATCCTCGACGCGCTGCCCAACCCGGTCTTCGTGAAGGACGAGCGCGAGCGCCGCTGGATCGCCGCCAACCAGGCGTTCGCGGCGATGCTCGACCGCCCGCTCAGCGAGACGCTCGGGCGCCGCGACCACGACTTCATCCCGAAGGAGGAAGCCGATCACTTCATGCGCATCGACGACGAGGTCTTCGCGCACGGCG
The DNA here is from genome assembly GCA_030426505.1 of bacterium. Taxonomy (GTDB): domain Bacteria; phylum Myxococcota; class Kuafuiibacteriia; order Kuafuiibacteriales; family Kuafuiibacteriaceae; genus JAUHYN01. The sequence goes on from JAUHYN010000626.1 coordinate 2,528, forward strand.
GGAGCAACGAGGTCGAGGAGCCGATCACCGTGAAGGACGGGTCTTCGCGCTGGCTGCTCACGAAGAAGACGATCGCTTCACTCCCGAACGACGAACGCATCCTCGTCGGCGTCATCACCGACATCACCGACCGCAAGCGGAGCGAAGAGGCGCTCGAGCGCGCGCACCAGACCGCGCTCGAGGCGTCGCGCACGAAGTCGCGTTTCCTCGCGAACATGAGCCACGAGATCCGGACTCCGCTCAACGGCGTGCTGGGGATGATCGAGTCGATCGATCGCAACGCGCTGAAGCAGTCGGAGCGCGAGGCGATCGACCTGATCCGCAGCAGCGGTGACACGCTGCTGTCCGTCATCAACGACATCCTCGACTTCTCGAAGATCGAAGCCGGGCGCATGGGCGTGGAGCGCATCGAGTTCTCGCCGCGCGACGTGACGGAAGACGTCGCGCGCCTGTTGAGCGACGCCGGCGCGCGCCGCAACCTCGACGTCACGGTGGACGTCCACGACGACGTCCCCGAGCTCGTCCACGGCGATCCCACGCGCGTCCGCCAAGTGCTGTTCAACCTGGTCGGCAACGGGATCAAGTTCACGACGGAGGGCTCGGTTCACCTCGAGGTCTCGGTCCGACCCGACGAGGGCGTGCTCGCGTTCTCGGTCTTCGACACCGGGATCGGCATCGCGGCCGACCGGGTCCCGCACCTATTCGGCGCGTTCGTCCAGGCCGACGACACGACGACGCGCCGCTTCGGCGGGACGGGCCTGGGTCTGTCGATCTCGAAGCAGCTCGCGCAGCTGATGGGCGGCGACCTCGTCGTCCAGAGCACCGAGGGCGTGGGGAGCTGCTTCACCTTCACGCTCCCTTGCGAATCCTTCGAGGCACCGTCGCCGCCCGAACGCATCGTGCGGTGCGCGGCGTTCGTCGACATCGCTCCGAACCTCGCGCTGCCGATCGCGCGTCGCATCGTCGCGAGCGGCGCGCGCGCGATCGCCGTGCCGCGCCCGGCCGAGGTCCCGAAGGACGCAGATGTGGTGTTCGTCGACGGGCGCCGCGGCGCTCTGCGCGCGATCGATACGCTCGGTCGGCGCGCCGTCGCCGTGCCGTTGATCGTGTTGTCGCGCATCGGCGAGGACATCACGGCGGCGGGCATTCCGCTCAGGCGGACGGTCGTCTCTCAAGAGCTGCAACGCGCCCTGCGCGTCGCGGTCGGCGGAGAGGCGGCGGCGGCGGCGCACGAGGAAGAGTCGCTCCCCCAGCTCGGACTGCGGGTCCTCGTCGCGGAGGACAACGGCGTGAACCAGCTCGTGGCGCGGCGACTCCTCGCGAAGATCGGCGTGGAGGTCGACATCGCGGAGGACGGCGTCGAGGCGATCGAGAAGGCGAAGAAGCGGCGCTACGACGCGGTGCTCATGGACTGTCAGATGCCGCGCATGGACGGCTACGAGGCGACGCTCGCGCTGCGCGAGCTCGACGCCTACTACGCGAACGCGCCGATCATCGCGCTCACCGCGAGCGCCCTCGGGAGCGAGCGCGCGCGGTGTTTCGCGGCGGGGATGAGTGACCACGTCGCGAAGCCGATTCGGCTCGAGGAGCTGCACCGGGTCCTCGCGTCGTGGTGCTCGAAGGCCGCCTGACGTCGCGCTCGCTCCGAAGCGTCGAGGGAATCCACCGTCCGCGGATCCTCCCCTAGTGCGATTGACACGCACATGTAACCTTGGGCCGGTTGAGTCCTTCATCGAAGCGGCGCTGGATCGTGATGTTCGCGCTCGTCCTCACGGGCGGCACCATCTACACGCTCCCGTACCTCCGGCAGGCCTTCCACTCCACGATGTTGGAGGCGCTCGGCGTCACCAACCAGGAGCTCGGGTGGCTCAACTCGGCGTTCGGGGTGCTCGCGCTGGTCTGCTACCTGCCGGGCGGCTGGGTCGCGGACAAGGTCTCGGCCCGGAAGCTCCTGACGTTCTCGATGTTGGTGACGGGCGCGACGGGGTTCGCGTTCGCCGCGTTCCCGCCCTACCCGTTCCTGATCGCGCTGCACGCGCTGTGGGGCGTGACGACCATCCTGACCTACTGGGCCGCGCTCATCAAAGCGACGCGCGCGTGGGGATCGGCGGAGGAGCAAGGCAAGGCGTTCGGCTTCCTCGACGGCGGCCGCGGCCTGGTCGAGGGCGGCGTCGGGCTGATCGCGATCTTCGTCTTCGGGCAGTTCGCGGATCGGGTGGCGGGCCTCGAGGGCGTGATCATCACGTACTCGGCCGCGACGATGATCGGCGGCGTACTCGCGTGGTTCTTCATCCCCGAACCGAAGGGCGACGAGGTGTCGACCGCGGTGAGCCTCCAACAGTTCGGCGTCGTGGCGAAGATGCCGGTGGTCTGGGCGCACGCGTTGGTGATCCTGTTCGCGTACTTCGCGTACTGGGGCACGTTCGATCTCGCGTCGTTCGCCACGGACGGCTTCGGTCAGACGGACGCCTTCGGCGCGACCCTCGCCAACGTCCGTAACTTCATCCGCCCCGTCGCGGCGATCACGGCGGGGCTCCTCGCCGACAGGATCAAACCGAGCCGCGCGGTCACCGCCGGGTTCCTCGCGTTGGTCGTCGCGTACGGCGCGATGGCCGCGCTCCCCACGGCGCCGAGCGCGCTGTGGCTGTTGTGGATCGACACGGCGGTCGTCGCGGTCGCGGTCTACGCGCTGCGCGGCGTGTACTACGCGCTCCTCGAGGAGGGCGGCGTCCCGATCTTCCTCACGGGGACCGCGGTCGGCTTCGTCTCGATCATCGGCTACACGCCGGACATCGTGATGCCGATCTTCACCGGCTGGCTCCTCGACACGTTCCCCGGCGCAGCCGGGCACCGCTACTTGTACGGAGCGCTCGCGTTCG
>JAUHYN010000627.1 GCA_030426505.1 bacterium
GCCGTAGCAGCAGCCCGCGAGGAAGCAGCCGATGCGGCCGAAGCCGTGCGTGAGCGCAACGCCGAGGCACAGCGCGTCGAGCGCCGCGAGCCCGAGGCCGAGGCGCTTCAGGTAGATCAACGCGAAGCCCAACGCGAAGATCGCGCCGCCCACGAACGCCATCCCGCCGTCCCAGAACGTGAGCGCCGAGACCGGGTTCGCGGCGTAGTCGCTCCAGTTCACCAGCACGTGCAGGCCGCGCGCACCGACCAGCGCGCTGATCCCGCCGTAGACCCACAGCGTGAGGATCTGCTCGCCCGTGAGGCCTTCGCGGCGACCGAAGTAGCGCTGGATGAGGAAACACGTGGTCATGCCGATCACGACCATCAACCCCCACGAGCGCAGGTCGATCACGACCTCGGGCGGGAGGCGATCCGGCGTCAGGAAGATCAGCGCGACGGAGAACGAGACGACGAAGAAGCCGAACGCCTGCAGCAGCGTGACCTTGAGCTTCTCGCGCCCGTGCGTCTTCAGCCCGTCGTAGACGATGTATGCGGAGAGGACGAAGACGGCGACGAACCCCAGCAAACGGGCGGTGCCCGGAGCCAGCTCGAGGGTCGCAAAGACCGGATACACGGGGAGCGCTTATCAGGTCACGGTGCCGGCAAGTCCACCCCAGTTTGGGATCCAGCCGTTGCGCCAGGCGTCCACGAGGTGCCCACCCTTCGTGTACGGCATGTAGCTGCCCTGCCCCGTCGCGTTGTGGAGCGCGGCGAGCCACGTCGGGTACACGAAGCCGCCCGCTGCGCGCTTCATCAGAGCGCCACCCATCAGCGACAGGCCGAGGTTCTTGTAGTACGCCGGGATGTTCGCCGAGTCCGAGCGACGGAACGTCCGCTCGCCGAACGCGAACAGATCGTTCGAGTCGACCTCGCGCTGCCAGCCATCGCGCGTGTAGCGCGACTCGCTGTAGACGCGATCCATGTCGCCCGCGTTCATGCGCAGGAGCCCGTAGATGAGGCCCGCGATCGTCCCCTGGCCACCCGTGACCTGGGGCGCGACGAGGTCGGCGAGGAAACCGAGCCCTCCTGTGCGCATCATTGGACCGAACATCTGCAGCGACCCTCGTCGTGGTTATCGGCGATCGTACCGGACCGTTTCGCTTTTCGCCAAACTCGCTATGATTCCGAGGTGATCCGACTCGTCGTCCTCGCGCTGAGCCTCGTGGCCTCGCCCGCCCTCGCCGACACCACCGTGTACGTCGTCCGCCACGCCGAGAAGGTGAAGTCGGCCGACAAGGACCCCGACCTCACCGCCGCCGGGCGCGAGCGCGCGAAGGCCCTCGCCGACGCCCTCCGCGACGTCCCCATCGCCGCGATCTACACCACCAAGTACAAGCGCAACCGCCAGACCGTCGCGCCGTCCGAGGCGCGCTTCGGCAAGACCGCCGTCGTCGTCGACGCGCACGCGACCGAAGCGCTCGCGGAGCGGATCAAGAAGGCGCACCCCAAGGCCTCGGTGCTCGTCGCCGGACACTCCAACACCGTCCCCGAGCTCTTGAGCAAGCTCGGCGTGAAGCACGACATCACGCTCGACGAGACGGACTACGACAACCTCTTCATCGTCCGCATCGACGACGCCGGGCGCGCCCACCTCACGCGCCTGCACTTCGGGAAGATGACCGAGTGAGTCACTCCGGCTCGGGGAGCCGGAACACTTCGTAGCGCGCGCGGTTGCCTTCGATCTCGACCCACAGCCCCATGCCGTAGCCGGTCGAGCCGTCGAGCATCATCCACGGATCCGGGTTCGCGGTGCCGGCGTTCACGTAGAGCTGCTTCGCCCACTTGCCCGGCTTCACGCGACGCTTGCCGTCCAGGTCCGTACCGCGGCCGCCCGCCTCGAGGATGTGCCCGAAGATCCCGAACGGCACCTTCGCGGCCTTCAACAGCTCGGTCATGCGCGGGTCGCCGACGTGGTCGCCGTCCGTGACGACGTCGAGGCCGTTCTTGCCCTTCATCTTCGGGGGGCCATGCGACACGAGGATCTTCGGACCGGGCCCCTCCTTGAGCATCGCCTTGAGCGCGAACAGGTCCGCGTCCTTGTACTTCTCCGCGCCGCCCGTGTGCGCGAACGCTCGGTCGAAGTAGCCGGGCAGCGTGTAGAGGACGCCGTCATCGAGCTCGATCTGCCGCACCCAGTTGCCGTTCACGAAGTTCGGCGACTTCTCGAACACCGCCGTCGCAGCCTGATTGAACAAGCCGCACGACTCGGTGTTGCCGATAGTGACGATCGTCAGCACGCCGAAGCTCGCGAGCTTCGGGAAGAGCTCTTCGTCCGGGTTGATCTCGGCGGAAGCGAGGTCGCCGTTCACGACGAGGACATCGACGCCCTTCTTCTTGATCATCGCGAACAGCTCATCGAGCGCCGCGAGCGTCTCTTCGCGATCGTCCTTCGTCGCCGACAGCACCGCGATGCGGAGCGCCTTGTCCTTGTCCTTGTCGACCTGCACCAGGCGGTGCCCTTCGAGCCGGTACTCGTGACCGCCGGTCTTGATCGTGATCGGCTTATCGAGCTTGCCGACCTTACCGACACACTCGCCGCGGCGCTTCGTCGCGAACGCGGCGTAGCCGGTCTCGTCGTCGTCGGCGTAGGCCACGGAGGCCACGAAGAGGAGCGCGAGGGAGGCGCCGAGGAGTCTCATCGCCGCGCAGGCTATCACGCCTGTTCGCCGTGTGAATCGTGTCGAGACTCCGACATCGGCGTCACGCGCGCGTGCGAAGCAGGCGCAACAACGCGTCGCCCACCGCCGGCGCGCGCCCCACGGTCCCAACCAACCTCGGGGACCACTTCGGCGAGAGCAGCCCGCGCTGGAGCGTGCGCGCGAGCTTCATCCGCACCCCGAACCGTCGGCGCCACAGTCGATCCCACGCAGGCCCCAGCCCGGGGCGCGGCCCCCCGTCGAGGACGAGCTCCGCCAGCCGCACCGCCGACTCGATCGCCATCGCCTGTCCGTCCCCGGCGAGCGGCGCGATCATCGCGGCCGCGTCGCCCACGAACAGCACGCCGTCCTCGTGGCGCGTCTTGTCCACGAACGGCACTTGCGCGACCGCGAGTGGATCGCCGGCCGGTTCGAGCGTCGCGAGGCGCTCGGCGAGCGCGGGGTTCGCGCTCCGCAGGTGCGCGGCGACGCGGTCCCAGTCGGCGCCCCCCAACGCGCGCACGACGCGCTCCTCGAGCAACATGCACACGTTCACCGCGCCGCCCTCGACGTGACTCGCGCCGCAGTAGCCTCCGTCGAAGGTGTGGATCTCGACGCCCTCGGCGAGGTCGTCCGCGCCGCGGTGGTGGCGCTTGAGTCCGACGAACGGGTGCCGCGCCGCGATGAAGTCGCGCGCGAGCTCGCGGTCGAGGCGCGAGCGGCGCCCTTGCGCGCCGATCACCAGGTCCGCCTCGAACGTACGCGCTCCCGCGCGGACCTCCCAACCGTAGCCGCGCCGCTCCACCGCTTCGACCTCGCAGCCCTGCACGCCCTCGGCGCCGCACTCGACCGCGTGCGCGAAGAGCGTCGCGTCGAGGGCGCGGCGGCTCAGTCCGAGCGCAGGGGTCGGCAGTGCGATGCGCGCCTCGCGACCGTCCGCCGAAGTGAACCGCGCGCGCCGAATCGACGGCGGCGCGTGGGCCTCGAGCGCAGGCATCACGCCGATCGCTTCGAGCCACGCGACGACGTCGCCGGAGAGGAACTCACCGCACAGCTTGTCGCGCGGGAACGTGTCGCGCTCGAGGACCGTGACCTCGAGGCCGCCGCGGGCGAGACGCGCCGCGACGGTCGCGCCGGCCGGGCCGCCGCCGATCACGACGACGCGGGTCATCCGAGGACGTCGATCGTCGCGCCTTCCATCGTGAGGCCCGGGCCGAAGCCGAGCACACACAACCGGTCGCCGGCGCGGTGCCGGGCGAGCGCGCGATCGAGGACGAAGAGGATCGTCGCGCTGGAGAGGTTGCCGTGTTCGCGGAGGACGTCGAACGACGCCGCGAGATCTTCGCGCGTGAGGTCGAGCGCGTTCGCGATCGCCTCCACGATGCGGCGCCCGCCGGGGTGGACGGCCCAACCGAGCGCGCCGGGCGCGTCCTCGACGAGCCCCTCCACGAACTGTCGCGCGTGCGCCTCGATCGTCTTGGGGACGGAGGCGTCGAGGTGCATCACGAACCCGTGGTCGCCGATCTCCCAGCGCATCTGATCCGCGCTGTCCGCCGTGACCTGCGATCGCGTGCGGAGGATGCGCCCGCGCCCGGGGCCTTCGCTCGAATAGACCGCCGCCGACGCGCCGTCCCCGAACAGGAGGTTCGCCACGAGCAGCGAGAGGTCCGGCGTCTTCTGGTAGTGCAGCGAGCACAGCTCGACCGCGACCTGCAGCACCACCGCGCTCGGATCCGCGCGGACGATCTGATCCGCGAGCCGCATCGCATTGATGCCGGCGTAGCACCCCATGAAGCCGACCACCGTGCGCTGCACGTCCGAACGCAGGCCGAGCCGACGCAACAGTTCGATGTCCGGCCCCGGCGCGAAGAAGCCGGTGCAGGTGCTGAGCACGAGGTGTGTGACCTCGCCCGGCGCGACGTCGGCGTCGGCGAGCGCTGCCTGGGCCGCGCGCGCGGCGAGCGGCGGCGCCGCGGCTTCGAACACCTCCATGCGGCGCGCGGTGGAAGGGAACGGCTCGAGCGACCAGCGCGGCGGAAAGAACGCGAAGCGCTCCGGATCCCGCTCGAGGAAGTCCGTGAGCACCGTGGCCCGCTGCGCCACGCCGGAGCGCTCCGCCATCGACGCGAGCACGCGCAGCAGTCGCGGTGTACACCCGGGCTGCGCTTCGGCCGCGCGCGACAGGAACGCCACGGTGTCCGCGGTCTGCGCGACGGTGTCCGGGACCGCCGTCCCGATGCCGCGCAGGATCGCCCCCGGTTGATCCGATGACCCGATGGGGCTCAGCATGAAGGAGTGGCCTCGCCGCTTCGACTCATGGTGTACGACCGAACGTGTACCGGGCGGGGGCTACTCCCGGGCCTCACGCATTCGTGGATTGTCGGTGCGCTGCTGTACGGAGCCTTGAACCGCCTCGACGCCTGGTACGGCGCCGCGAGCTGGTCCGAGGCGCTCGACTTCTGCGCGACCTTCCGACCCGAGTCGAGGATACGCGAGATTCAGTTCTGGGGGCACGGAAACTGGGGCAACGCGAAGATCGACGGCGAGGTCCTCGACGTCGATTCACTCGCCTCGAATCATCCGCACCGCCCAGGCCTCGAGCGCATCCGAGACCGCTACACGGACGACGGCCTGTGGTGGTTCCGCACCTGCGAGACCTTCGGGACCGAACGCGGGCATGCCTTCGCGGCCGCTTTCGCCGATTTCATGCGCGTTCGCGTCGCGGGT
>JAUHYN010000628.1 GCA_030426505.1 bacterium
GGTCGCGTTCTCGAGCGACGGTCGGTACGTCTACACCGCGCAGGTGGTCGACGGCACCGGCGGCGCGATCCACGCGATCTCGCTGGACCCGCCGAAGCACGCCAAGAAGATCCACATCGACGACATCTCCCCCTGGGCCCTCGGGGTCCGTCCTCGCTGATCGCTTGACCGACTCGAACGAATCGACCCCGCGAGCGATGGGGCGCGCGCGCGCCTCGATCGGGCTCGCGGTGGGCACACTCGCGCTCCTCGGCGGCCTCGGCCTGCGCGGGCTGTTGTTCATCGGCGCTCCGGACGTGCCGCGCGACGACGCGGTGCTGTTCTCCGCGCTGATCCTCGCCGGCGTCGCCGTGTTCTTCGCGTGGTACGCGCGGCCCGAGTCCGACGTGTTCGTGGACCTCGGGTTGTGGCCGGTCGCGGCGCTCCTCGGCATCGCGATGCCCGTCCTCGCGCTGTGGCAACCCGCGCAGCGGATCGTCTATCTGCCGGCGGGTCTCGAGGTCGCGGGCGCGGTGGCCTTCCTCGTCTCGTTCGTGCGGCTGCAGAAGGCCCGCGCGAAGCGGCGGCTCACGCCGCGCACGCTCGACGGCGATCACCGCGTGCGCCTCGTCCGCGAGGAGCAGGCGAAGGCGGTCGACGTGCCGGTCGCGTCGCTCGTGAAGGGCGATCGGTTCGCCGCCGAGATGGAGGAGCCGCTCCAGATCGACGGCGTCATCGTGCAGGGCACGGGCTTCGTCGACGAGTCGGCGCTGTGTGGCCCCGGGCTCCCGACGGCGAAGAAGGTCGGCGAGTACGTGTTCGCGGGGACGGTGCCCTCGATCCCGGACCTCCAGATCGCCGTCGGGGCGCCGCAGGACGAGAGCCTGATCCTCGTGCGCGATCGCTACGCGGCGTCGGTGGGTGAGGAGCTCCTCGAGACGAGCGGCGCGGGGCGCGCGGCGGCGCTGTGGGTGTTGTTGCTCGGCGCGGTCGCGGTCGCGATCGTGCTGTGGCGCGCGGGCGATCTCGCCGCGGTTGCGTCTTGGCTCCCCGGCGTCGCGGCGGCGTGTGTCGCGGCGGCGGCGGCGGCGCCCGCGCTCGCGGGGGCCCTCGGGCGCGTGAGTCTGTTGCTCGAAGCCAAGCGCGCAGGCGTCTTCGTCACCCGCACGAAGGATGTCCTCGCGCTCGCGCACGTCCGGCGCTGGCAGATCGACCCCCTCTTGTTGGCGGCGCCGGGCGACGTCGAGGCGGCGCCGTTCGCGGACGTCAACTCGGACACCCTCCTCGCGCTCGCGACCGCGCTGCTCGCGGAGGACGTCACGCCCGAGCGCACGAGCCTCAGACACGTCATGGCGAAGAAGAAGCTCGAAGCGCTCGCGGGCGCGGCGCTCGAGAAGGCTGACGGCGTCTACCGCGGCACCGTGAACGGGCGCCGGTGGTTCCTCGGTCCGGAGGCGGCGATCGAGAAGATCGACGGCCTCGCGATCGACGAGGGCATGAGGGGGACGCTCGACTTCCTGCGCGAGCGCAAACCTGTCGTACACTTGCTCGGCGAGAAGTCGCAGGGCGTGGTCGGCGCGATCGGCATCGACGTCTCCGCCGACACCGAAGCGAAGGCCGCCGCGCACGGGCTCGAAGCGACGCTGATGCCGGGCCTCCCGGATGCGACGCGCGAAGCGGTCGCGCAGGCCGCGGGCGTCACGCGGGACGGACCGCCGACGAAGGGGCGCGACGGGACGCTCCTCGCCGAGAACACCGAACCGCCCAGCAAGGGGCTGCGCCTGCGCGTGGTCACGCCGCGCCCCGGGATGCGCGTGGAGCCGGCGGCGCCCCGCATCGCGGTCACCGCGATCGCCGAGGTCCCGAAGCTCGTCGAACGCCTCGGCCGCATCCGCGCCGCGTCGTCGCGCCGCGCGTGGGTCGCGACGCTCGTGCCTCCGCTCGTCGTCGCGGGCCTCGCCTTCGGCGGCGTGTTGTACCCGTGGTGCGCGGCGCTCGCGGGGATCGTCACGACGATCTACGCGGGCCGCGTGCCGTCGGCGAAGGACGACGCCGTCGCGCCAGCGCCGCCGAGCGAAGTGGTCGTCGAGGCGGCGTAGACGTCACGGCGGGACGCAGAGCGCGACCTCGAGCGGGCACTCGTAGCCCGGCCGACACATGTTATCGGTCTCGCATTCCTTCGCGCAGAACAGCGGGCCGCCCTGCGCGGTGGTGGATGGCCCAGCGCAACGGTGGGATCTCTGCGGTGGGTCGCCTATCGAGCACTCAGCTCAGCCGCGCAAGCGCGCAGCGCGACGCACGAAAGCGGCGGCCTTGCTACGCGACGCTGCGCTCGGCGCGGTACTCGACCATCCAGCGCTCGCACGCCGCCGCGGGCATCGGCTTCGCGAAGTAGAAGCCCTGGACGACCTCGCAGCCGAGCTCGAGCAGCAGATCGATCTGGGCCTGGGTCTCGGCGCCCTCGGCCACGACGTCGATGCCGAGCGCGCGGCTCATGAGGATGATGGCGTGCGTGATCGAGCGCGACGACTCCTGGGTGTCGCTCCGTCCGACGAAGGCGCGATCGATCTTGAGGACGTCGACCGGGAAGCGCTCGAGGTACGCGAGTGAACTGTAGCCGGTGCCGAAGTCGTCGACCGAGATCGTGACGCCGAGCTCCTTCAGCGCGCGGAGGCGATCGAGGGCGCCGTCGCCGTCGATCAACGAGCCCTCGGTGAGCTCGATCTGTACGGTGGACGGGTCGAGTTCGAGGCGGCTCAGCGCGCGCCAGACCTGCTCCACCATGGCCGGGTCGCGCGTCTGGCGCTCCGCGATGTTGACGGCCATGGAGAGGGCGGGGTCACCGAAGCGGTCCTGCCACGCCGCGAGCTGTCGGCAGGCGGTCTCCAGCACCCACCCGCCCACGGGGACGATGAGGCCGGTCTCTTCGAGGAGCGGGATGAACGCGCCGGGCGAGACCAGGCCGCGGTCGGGGTGGTTCCAGCGGATGAGTGCTTCGAGTCCGACGACGCGATGGTGTCGGATGTCGACCTTCGGTTGGTAGTAGACCTCGAACTCGCCGCGCGAGAGCGCGTTCGCGAGATCGGCTTCGAGGGAGAGGCGGCCGAGGTCCGTGGTGACGACCTCGCGGCGGTGCAGAGCGAAGCGCGCGCGGCCGCTACGCTTCGCGGCGTACATGGCTTCTTCGGCGTTGCGTATGACGTGGTCGGCGTCGTCTTCACCGGACGCGGAGGTGCCGCCGACGCTCGCCGTCGTCATGACCTCGCTGGCGCCGATGCGCATCGGAGCGGTGACGGTCGTGAGGATGCGCCGCGCGGCTTCCTCGAGATCTTGGTCCTGGGCGATGCCCTCCACGATCACCGCGAACTCGTCGCCCGCGAGGTGCGCGACGAACTCGGTCTTGCGGGCCTCGCGGCGGAGCCGCTCGCCGACTTCCCGGAGCACCGCGTCGCCGACGTCGGCCGAGTAGACGCTGTTCACGTTGCGGAAGCCGTCGAGGTCGATCATCAAGACGCCGACGGTCCGAGCGTCGGGTTCGGCGTCGTGCAGGAGCGCGCCGAGCTTCTCTCGGAAGGTGGCGCGGTTCGGCAGGCCGGTGAGGGCGTTGAAGTTCGCGAGGTACGCGATGCGGTCGCGCGCCCGGTGGCGCTCGATGGCGAAGCGCATCGCGCGGACGAGGCTGCTGTCGTCGATGCGCCCCTTCACCAGGTGGTCTTCGGCGCCGATCTGAACGGACTGGTACGCCATCGCGTCGGCGTCTTGTCCGCTCACCACGAGGATGGGCGTGTCGGGCGCGGCCGCGTGGATCATCGCGATGCCGGTGAGACCGCGCGCGTCGGGCAGGGTGAGGTCGAGGAGCACGAGATCGAACTCGGATTGCCCGAGGAGGCTCATCCCGTCGCCGAGGCGCTCCACGTGCGTGAGGACGTAGCCCTCGGACGCGCGTTGAAGCGCACGCCGCACGCGTGTGGCGTCGGCGGCGTCGTCTTCGATGAGGAGGACGTGCGCCTCGATGGCTTCGTCGACCGTCGCGAGCGCGACGAACCGGTCAGCGATGCGCTCGGCGTGGCGGTTGTTCGCGGTGGTGATCGCTTGGACGAGCATCGCGTCGTCCCACGGCTTGAAGACGATCTGCGAGATCATCCCGGCCTCTTCGGTGTCCGGGAGGCGCAGGTCGGTCTTCCCGGTGACCATGAGGTACGCGGCGCCGGGTTGTAGGCTGCGGATGCGTCGGATGACCGCGAGGCCATCGGTGTCCGGCATCATGAGGTCGGTCGCGATGACGGCGTAGTGGAAGCGGCGAGCGAGGGACAGCGCTTGCGAGGCCGTCGTCGCGAGATCGATCGCGAAGCCGCGCCGCACGAGGGAGCGTCGGAACGCGCGCGCGCAGAGGGTGTCGTCGTCGATGTAGAGCACGCGCCCGGACGACGCGCGTCCGCGATCGGAGCTCGCCGACGGCGTCGGACGACGAACGAAGGAGTCAGTCACCGCGCAGCCACCTCCGGCTCCATACGCTTCGGCCAGCGCACGACGAACGCCGCGCCCCCGGTGGGGCTCTCTTCGACCCAGACCTGGCCACGGACGGAGTCGACCACCTTGCGCACGACCGCGAGGCCGATGCCGGTGGACTCGAACGCGTCGTCGCGCGGCTCGAGGGTCTGGAAGATCCCGAACACTCGGTCACGGTATTCGGCCGGGATGCCGGGACCTTCATCCGCGATGACGAATCGCACGAATTGATCCTCGTCATCGAGCGAGACGGTGACTCGTGCTGCGTCGCTCTTCGAGTGTTTGAGGCCGTTCGAGATCAGGTTCGCGAGGACCTGTTCGAGGCCGAGGCGGTACGAGAAGAACGTCGGGACGCTCCCCTCGATTTCGACGCGCGTCTTGGCCGCGTCGCCGAGCTGGTCGACGACCTCGCGGACGAGGCGCTCGAGTTCGACGTGCTCGATCGCGCCCGTGACTTGTCCGGCGCGCGCGACCTCCAAGAGGCCGGCGATCAAGCGCTCCATGCGGACCGTGCGTCGCTCGATCGAGGCGAGGTGCTCCTCCACCGCGGCGCGATCCTCGAGGTCTTCGCGGAGGAACTGCGCGGTGGTGGAGATCGCGCGAATGGGCGCCTTGAGATCGTGCGAGACGACGTACGCGAACTGGTTGAGCTCTTCGTTCTTCTTGCGCAGGTCGGTCTCGACGACCGCGCGCCGATCGATCTCACGCTGCAACTCTTCGGGGCTGCGCAACGCGAGGAGCTTCGGCACGATCGGGATGAGTCCGAACACCGTGCCCCACGACGCGACCGCGGTAACGACCTTCACGACCGCCGCCAGTCGGTACACCGGGTAGTAGAAGATGATCGCTTCGATGAGGTGCGTCGCGCCGCAGGACGCGATGAACAACACGAACATCC
>JAUHYN010000629.1 GCA_030426505.1 bacterium
GCTGGACCGCCGCGCGCAGCAGCTCGACGGTCAACACGTGCTCGTGATCGGTCACGGGCACTCCGCGGCGAACGCGATCGCGGCGCTCGCCGTCGCGGCGACCGAGCGACCCTTGCGCGTCACGTGGGCCACGCGCTCGATGCACAAGCGGCCGGTGGTCGACGTCGCGAACGATCCGCTCCCGGAGCGCGCCGCGATCGTACGGCGCGCGAACGAGCTCGCGAGCGCGCCGCCGGAGTGGTTGAAGGTCGAGCGCCGCGCGCACGTGGAGTCGGTGCGCGCCGACGGCGACCGCATCGAGGTCCGGCTCACGCAGGATCGCGTCGGGAGCTACGACGCGGTCGCGAGCTTCGTGGGTTATCACCCCGATCCGGCGCTGCTCGCGGAGCTCCCCGTGCAGGTCTCCCCGGTCACGCAGGGCGCGGCGGGGATCCAGCGCGCCCTGTCGAACGTCACGGATTGTCTTGCGGTCCCGCGCATCGCCGCCGACGATCTGGCGTCCGGCGAGCCGGGCATCTTCATGATCGGCGCGAAGAGCTACGGGCGGATGACGGCGTTCCTCCTCAAGGACGGGCTCACGCAGCTCGAGACGATCTTCGAGGGGCTCGGCGAAGGGTGAGCCAGCTCGTTCAGATCGCGCCGCTCGCGCCGGCCGAAGGGACGTTCCCGGCCGTGCCGATGCTCGGCCTCGACACGCTGTGGTTCCAGGTGGCGGGGACCATCTGCAACCTCGAGTGTACGCACTGCTTCATCTCGTGCAGCCCGACCAATCACGCGCACGCGATGATGACGCTCGACCAGGTCACGTCGTACCTCGCCGAAGCGAAGCGCCTCGGCGTGCGCGAGTACTACTTCACGGGCGGCGAGCCGTTCATGAACAAGTCGATCTTCGAGATGTTCGAGGCCGCGCTCGCGCAGGGCCCGACGTCGGTGCTCACGAACGGCGTCCTTATCAAGGACAAGACGGCGGAGCGCCTGCAGGCGCTGTCGGATGCCTCGGACTACTCGTTCGACGTCCGCATCTCGGTCGACGGCTACGGCCCCGAGGACAACGATCCGGTGCGAGGCGCCGGGACGTTCGATCGGATCGTGGAGGGCATCGCGGCCCTCGCGCGCGTGGGCCTGAACCCGGTCATCACGGTGACCGAGGTCTGCGGTGAGGCCGGCACGCGCGCGGGGCGCACGCGCTTCATCGAGCTGCTCAGGTCGCTCGGCCTCGCGCAGCCGCGGTTGAAGATCCTCCCGCTGCTGAGGATCGGCGCCGAGGAGCAGCGCGCGCGCGGCTACCACAAGTGGGAGTCGCTCGCGGGCGCGCACCTCACGGGCGACGAGCTGGCGGCACTGCAGTGTTCGTCGTGTCGGATCGCGTGCGCGAGTGGCGTGTTCGTCTGCCCGATCCTGATCGACGCGCCGGGCGCGCGCATGGGCGACACGCTCGAGGCGACGCTGCGACCGTTCCCGCTCGAGTACTCCGCGTGCTTCACGTGTCACGCCGAGGGGCTGTCGTGCGCGACGTGACCCGAGTGGCGTTCCTCGGCGGGATCTACTCGAACTACCTCGCGCTGGACGCCGCGATTCGCGCCGCGAAGGCGCGGGGCGTCGATGCGATCTGGGCGCTCGGTGACTTCGGAGCGTTCGGGCCGCACCCGGACCGAAGCGTGGAGCTCCTCCGCGAACACGACATCCCGGGGATCCAAGGCAACTACGAAGAGTCGCTGTCGTCGAACGCCGAGGACTGTCACTGCGGGTACACGGATCCGCGCGACAACCACTACGCGCAGATCAGCTACGACTACACGTTCGCGAAGACGTCGGCCGCGTACAAGCAGTGGATGGGGACGCTGCCGAAGCAGGCGCGCCTCGAGCTCGGCGACCAGCGGCTGCTGCTCTGTCACGGCTCCCCGAGGCAGATCAACGAGTTCCTCTGGGAGTCCAACACGCCGACGCCGTTCATCGATCGAATGCTCGACGCGAACGACGCGGACCTCATCGTCTGCACGCACACCGGCATCCACTGGCAGCGCCGCGATGACCGGGGCCGCGGGGTGGTGAACGTCGGCGCGCTGGGGCGGCCCGCGAACGACGGGCGGACGAACGTGTGGTTCGCGATCCTCACCTCGGGCCCGCACGGCGTGCAGACCGAGTTCGTGCCGGTCGAGTACGACCACGAGCGCCTCGCCCGCGAGATGACCGAGGAGGGTCTCCCTGACGAGTTCGTCGAGACCATCCGTACGGGCTGGTGGACGACCTGCCTGGAGATTCTGCCCGCCAAGGAGCGCGCGCGCGGCCAGTTCTGAGGGTGAGGCCCGCGCGCCTCATCGGCCGATGGGCCCAAACGATGGTCAGGCCGGATTTGTTACGACTGTAGACATGCGCAAGGTGTTCTACGTCGCGATCGCTCTTTCCGTCGTCGCGTGTGACGACGAGGAGAAGAAGCCGGAGGCGGCCGCGTCCGCCGCCGAGGCCCCCGCCGAAGGGGAGGCGGCCGAGACCGATGTCTCGGCGTTGAAGGAGGACCTCGCGACGATCGTGAAGGCGGTCCGCGACGTCGACGTCGCCGGGCGCCGCAAGGCGTGCCTGGCCACGGTGCCGAAGATCGAGGCGCGGCTGAAGGCCGACCCGGACAACAAGAAGGTCTCGGCGGTCGCGACCGATCTGCTGCCGCTGTGCGTGGAGATGGTCGAGACGAAGAAGCTGCTCGAGAAGCTCGCGAACCCGCCGCCGTCGATCCAGCTGTCGGCCGCGTACGCGCAGTTCACGCACAACGATCTCAAGAAGACGTACCGGCAGGCGAAGCGCCTCGCGAAGCGCCGACAAGATCCCGCGAAGCTGTGCTCCGAGATCCGCGTCCTCACCGACCACCTCGGGAGCAAGAAGGCGCGCAAGACCAAGCGCCTCGTCCGCAAGGCGAAGAAGTTCTGCGACGGCACCGCCCACGTGGCGTCGGCTCGCTACCACCTCCGCGCGGCGGAGCAGGCCCTGAAGGAGGGCGCCATGAACACGCTCGTCGAGTCGTGCGTGTACGGCGTCAAGGAGCTGGCCGAGGCGCCGGCCGGAAAGCTCCACGCGAAGCTCGACGCCGCGGCCCAGGAGCAGTGCCTCGAGGCGGTCGCGATGCAGGGGATGTTGCGCTCCGACGCGTCCTGAGTGATTCGAAGGCTCGGTGGCCGTCGAGATCCACTTCGAGCACGGGACGATCGTCGTCCCGAAGACGGACGACACGCCCGACGCGGTCGCGAAGTTCCTGACGCTGGACGAGCGCACCGGGAGCTACCGCGCGAAGGCGCAGCAGTACCGCGACCTCCTCCTCACGTTGAAGCGCGACGGCGTCGAGTTCGACGATCGCGCGCGGCGCTTCGATCCGCTCGAGCTCGCGCTCACCAAGGACATCGAGCCGTTCCCGCACCAGGCGGAGGCGCTCGAGAACTGGTGGTCGGCGGGGCGGCGCGGGATCGTCGAGCTGCCGACCGGCGCGGGGAAGACGATCCTCGCGGTGCTCGCGATGGAGCGCGTGCAGCGGCCGACGCTCGTGGTGGTGCCGACGATCGATCTGCTCACGCAGTGGGCGAAGGTGCTGGAGGAACACTTCGGGCAGGCGGTCGGGATGTTGGGCGGGGGCTCGCACGACCGGCAGCCGATCACGGTGTCCACGTACGACTCGGCGGCGATGCAGATCGAGTTCATCGGGAGTCACTTCGGGTTCCTGGTCTGCGACGAGTGCCACCACCTCCCGGCGCCCGCGTATCGCTTCATCGCGGAGGGCGCGCTCGCGCCGTTCCGCCTCGGGCTCACCGCGACGCTCGAACGTACGGACGGCGGCGAGCAGACCACGATGAACCTGCTCGGGCCGCTGGTGCATCAGGTCGGGATCGAGCGGCTCGAAGGGGAGTACCTCGCGCCGTACGACCTGGAGACGATCTCCGTCCACCTCACGGACGACGAGCAGCTCCGCTACGACACTTCGCGCGCGCAGTACCTCGACTTCCTCCGCTCGAGCGGCGTGCGACTGGATCGGCCGCAGGGCTGGGCGCAGTTCATCATGCGCGCGCACCAGAGCGACGAGGGGCGCGCGGCGTTTCGCGCGTACCGGACGCAGAAGCGGATCGCTGTCGCATCGGAGGCGAAGCTCGCAGCGCTGTGGTCGTTGCTCGTGAGGCACCGCGACGACCGGACGATCGTGTTCACCGAGGACAACGAGACGGTGTATCGGCTGTCGCGGCGGTTCCTCTTCCCGGCGATCACGCACCAGACGAAGCCGAACGAACGGAAGCACTGGCTCACCGCGTTCGCGAACGGTGACGTGCGGGTGTTGTTGACGTCGAAGGTGTTGAACGAGGGCGTCGATGTCCCGGAGGCGAACGTCGGCATCGTGTTGAGCGGGAGCGGGAGCGTGCGCGAACACGTGCAGCGGCTCGGGCGCATCCTCCGCAAGCGGCCGGACAAGCGCGCGGTGCTGTACGAGGTCTGTACCGAGGTGGCGGCCGAGATGAACGTGAGCGAGCGCCGGCGCCAGCACCGCGCGTACCAGAAGGATGAGCCGTGCTGACGCGCGATCTCCTCGACCACCGCACGAAGAAGGGGCTCGTGCGCCCGGTGTACGTGAAGCCGGACGACGCCGAGCGGCTGGCGTACGCGGCGGCGCTGGTCGCGATCGTGGAGGACGCGCAGGAAGAGGAGCGCGGGACGATCACCGAGACCCTCGACGGGCGCGCGCGCGGTGAGCGGAAGCAGAAGTTCGCGAAGGGGCTCGTGAAGCTCCTGATGGATCGCATGACGTTCGACGAGCCGCCGAAGGACGCCGAGGCGCTCCGGCGCGACACGTTCGGGGCGGCGACGGCGGTGATGCGCGGCCTCGCGGAGGACGCGACGATCGCGGACTACGAGGCGCAGCTCGCGGCGGCGTTGCCGGAGTCGTTGGCGACGACGCGCGAGCAGATCTACGCGGACCTCGCGGAGCACCGACGGTTGATCGAGTGGAAGAAGGTCGACGCGCGCGGGCTGCTCGACCGCTACAACCTCGCGCAGGCGCAGGGGCTCGTGATGTTCGCGCGGCGGCTGTCGATCGCGTTCGAGGAGGTCGACACGACGATCGTGCGGCGCGTGCTGCGGTGGCTGAAGTTCTGCCGGCTGGTCGCGGAGCTCGAGCGCCAGGACGACGCGTTCGTGCTGCACGTGGAGGGGCCGGCGGCGATGTTCGAGAGCTCGAAGAAGTACGGGCTGCAGCTCGCGATCTTCTTGGAGGTGGTGCCGCTGCTGCCGAAGTTCACGCTGGAGGCGGTGGTCGAGCTGCCGCGCCGCGACGCCGCGACGTTCGTGCTCACGGAGGAGGACGGGCTGGTGTCGCCGCTGAAGGCGGCGGTCGGCCACGTGCCGGAG
>JAUHYN010000630.1 GCA_030426505.1 bacterium
CCTGGGTCTCCCAGCCGCGGTTCGTCGCCTTCGCGATGCCGAAGTCGGTCAGCTTCGGGACGCCGTTGAAGCCGATCAGGATGTTCTGCGGCGTGACGTCGCGGTGGACGAGCCCCATCGGCGCGCCGGTCTCGTCCGCGAGCTCGTGCGCGTAGTGGAGCGCGTCGCAGACCGTCGCGGTGATCCTCAACAGGACGCCGACCGTCAGCGGCTTCTTCGCGCGCGCCGACGCGCGGAGCACCTGCGCGAGGCTCGCACCGAATACGTACTCCATCGCGAGGCAGTGGATGCCGTCGACCGCACCGAACCCGGCGATCGCCACGACGTTCGGGTGCTGCAACTTCCCGGCGATCCGCGCCTCGGTGAAGAACATGTTGAGGAAGTCTTCGTTCGACGCGAGCGAAGGGAGGAGGATCTTGAGCGCAAGGAGGCGCCCCGGAGGTGGCGCGTCGAGGTCGCGAACCAAGAAGACGTTCGCCGCCCCTCCCGAGGCCAACCGGATCAGAAGCTCATGTTTTCCGAGCCGGATCGTGGACAAAGCTGGGCTGGGACCTTAGCGCCGATCGACGCGTCGCGGTAGTTTGCGACCCCACCTCCCGAGGGGCCGCCCCACCGGGGACAAACCGCCCGTATCCGGCGGATCTCGCCCAGATCGGCCACCCGACCCCGTGCTACATTCCGGGGACGCTCACGGAGCGCACCGATGGCGTACGCGATCCCCGCACTCGTGCTGGCGGTGGCGGTCGTGATGATCGTCGTCGAGTTGCTCGCGCCCGGCCGATCCTTCCCGAAGGTCGCCCGGTGGTGGGCCCGCGCCCTGACCTTCAACGCGGTCCAGGCGGGATCGGTGTTCCTCGCCGCGCTCACGTACGATCACTGGTTCGCGGGCCTGCGCCCGTGGAGCGCCGACGCGCTCGGCGTCACCGGCGGCGCGATCCTCGGCTACGTCGTCCACACCTTCGTCTACTACTGGTGGCACCGGTGGCGACACGAGATCGACTTCCTCTGGCGCTGGGTCCACCAGGTGCATCACAGCCCGGCGCGGATCGAGATCATCACGAGCTTCTACAAGCACCCGATCGAGATCTTGTTGAACGGCGTGCTGTCGAGCTTCGTCCTCTACATGGTGGTCGGCCTGAGCCCCGAAGCCGTTGCGTACACGATGCTCCTCAACGGGCTCGCCGAGCTCCTCTACCACTGGAACGTGAAGACGCCGCACTGGCTCGGCTACCTCGTGCAGCGACCGGAGAGCCACTGCGTCCACCACCAGGAGGGCCTGCACCAGTACAACTACGCGGACCTCCCGATCTTCGACATGATGTTCGGGACGTTCCGCAACCCGCGCGAGTGGGCGGGGCGGTGCGGCTTCGGTGACGATCGCGAGCTCGAGCTCGGGCCGATGCTGATGGGCCGCGACGTGGTCGGCGATCCGTGAAGCACGCGGCGGCGTGGGCGCTCGCGGCGCTCGGTACCGTTCACATGATCGGGTACTTCGCGGACAGTACACCGATCAAAGGCCTCGCCGCCGCGACCGTCGCCTCCCCGGCGCCCAAGGTCTTCTCGGCGGTGGTGGTGCCCGGTCCCGGCCCCGTCGAGCGTCGCACGCTCGAGACCTACTCGACCGACTTCGTCCTCGAGTGGACCGACGCACACGGCGAACCGCACGCCCTCGAGATCACCCGCGACGTCTACGCGCGCCTCGAAGGCCCGTACAACCGACGCAACGTCTACGGCGCGGTGTTGGCGTTCGGCCCCGCGCTCGTCTCGAGCGAGGCGGCGCGCCCGATGTTCGAGTCCGTTCTCCGCCACGCGGCGTGCGGCGACCGGCCGCTGCTCGCGGAGCTCGGCGTCGAGGCCTCGACCGTCCGTGATCCGGTGATCGTGCGCGTCGTCCCGCCCGAGGGCGTCGAGCTCGATCTCCCTCTCGCGTTGGAGGCGCCGTGTCGGTGAGCGCGTGGGCGCGGTCGATGCGGCCCGCGATCACCGGCGGCCAGTACAGCCTCGTGCGAGCGCTGTTCGGCGCGTACCTCTTCGTCCACCTCGCGATGCTCGCGCCGTACGCGCCCGAGCTGTTCTCGAGCGCGGGCGTGATCCCGGAAGGCCGCGACTCGCCGCTCCTCGTCCTCTTCCCGAACGTCCTCGCGCTCTACGACGAGCCGTGGTTCGCGACCGCGTTCGTCGCGTTCGGTGCGGCGTGTACGATCCCGTTCGCGCTCGGCGCGCGCGACCGTTGGTTCGGCCTCGCGATCTACTACGTATGGGCGTGCCTCTTCGGGCGCGACCCGCTGATCAGCAACCCGGGCCTGCCGTACGTCGGGTGGCTGCTCCTCATGCACGCGTTCGTCCCGCGCGCGCCGTACGGATCGTGGGACGCGCGCGGCCGCCCGGACCCGCGCGGCGACTGGGTCTTCCCGCTCGGGCTCTTCATCGCGACCTGGTGGGTGATGGCGGCGGGCTACAGCTTCAGCGGCTACACCAAACTCGTGAGCCCGTCGTGGATCGACGGCACCGCGGTGTCGCGCGTCCTCGCGAACCCACTCGCGCGGCCGTGGATCCTCCCCGACCTCGTACTCATGCTCCCCGACTTCCTCCGCCGCGGCATGACGTGGTTCGTCCTCGCGCTCGAGCTGTTCTTCCTCCCGCTCGCGCTCTTCCGGCGCGTGCGCCCGTGGCTGTGGGCGACGATGGTGATGATGCACCTCGGTCTGATCTTCATGATCGACTTCGCCGACCTCACCCTCGGCATGCTGATGGTCCACCTCTTCACGTTCGACCCGGCGTGGATCCGCGCCGCACACCCCGGCCGCCAGGACGTCGTCTTCTACGACGGCCACTGCGGGCTGTGTCACCGCTCCGTGCGCTTCCTCCTCGCCGAGGACCGCTCCGGCGCCGCCTTCACGTTCGCGATCAACGGTGGCGAGACGTTCCTCACCCGCCTCGACGAAGCCACGCGCGCGCGCGTCCCGGACAGCGTCGTGCTCCTCACCGGCGACGGCCGCGTCCTCGTGCGCTCGGCCGCGTTCCTCGAGTTGTGCGGGCGGCTCGGCGGGTGGTGGCGCGTGATCGGGTGGATCGGGCGCGCGATCCCGCGCGTGCTCCTCGATGCCGCTTACGACCTCGTGGCGAGTGTGCGGCGGAAGATCTTCGCGACGCCCGCGGACGTCTGCCCGATCGTCCCGCCCGAGCTCGGTCGCCGCTTCTCGCCCTGAAGCGCGTCTACCGTCGCGACGAGAGGATGCTGAGCACGTACCAGAAGAGGAGCGCCACGCTCGCGAAGAGTCCGAGCGCCGCCGCCACGTGCTGGCCGGGCTTGTAGACGTGCAGCGCGTTCGACGTGTGGTACGTGATCGCGCCGGCCGCGAAGACGACCATCGCGCCCGCGAACCAGGTGCCGAGCGAGAAGCCGAACAGCAGCCCGGCACCGATGATCCCCAGCGCAGCGAAGCCGCCGATCGCGAGGAACGAGCCGAGGAAGCTGAAGTCCTTCTTCGACAGGAGCACCATCGCCGTGAGGCCACCGAACACCACGCCGGTAATCAGCGCGGCCATCGGGATGACCTCGGGGCCGGCGAAGTTCGCCGCGATGTACATCAGCGGGACGAAGATGATCGCCTCCGCCACGATGTACAGGCCAAGGCCCATGTACTGCTTGTGGAACGAGGTCGCGTTGTGCGCCCAGCTCGTCGCCACGTGCGACACGCCCATGAAGAGCGCGAGCACGATGAACCACGAGAAGCGCCCGCCGATCATCGAGTACACGAGGTTCTCGATGCCGGGGATGTTGAGCAGCAAGGCCTCGAGGGCGATGAACGCGATGATCGACGCCGCGAGGTGCTGATACGTCTTGTGGAGGAACTCGGCGCGCTCGACCTGCGAGAGGTCGGCGACCGCGACGTTTCCGCCTGCGCTGTAGTGGTGATTGTTACCGTACATCTTCTTGAACCCTCTTGGAGCGCGTCGCGACGTACACGCCCGTCGCGAGGACCGCAAACGAGAACGTGGCCGTCAGAGCGCCCCAGAACCAATATGGCAAAAACAATGCGTCCGCCATGGCTGCACTGTCGGACAGCTTCCCGGGCCCGGCGCTGTCACTGAACATGTAGCCGACGTCGCGAAACACAGCGATGCACATCTGCACACCGATCAGCTGGAGTAAAAGGGGCGCGCCGCGGTCCGGGAACAGGCGCGCGGTCCCGAGGACCACCGCCGCCGCGGCGAGGATGAACACCGGCGCGAACAACCCACGGGCCCACACCACCAGCGTCACCAGCATGGCGACACCGAGCGCCATCAGGATCCACTTGGCGCGCTTGTGGTTCTTCGAGATCACCAGGAGGACCGCGCCCGCGACCGAAGGGCCGACCAACCCGCCGGCCGCGATCAGCCCGCGCGCGATCCGTCCGACGCTCCCGCTCCAGTGCGCGACGCCCGAGCCGTCGGGCTGCATCTCGAGGCGCATGAAGTCGGCGCCCACCAGCATCGCGGTGAGGCCGTGGCCCATCTCGTGGGCGTAGGTCGCGAGCAGCGTGAACGGGTACATCGCGAGCTGCCCGTAGCGGAACTGCCAGGCGACGACCGTCACCACCGCTGCGACGACCAGATACAGGCGGCTGGTGCGCTCGGACAGGAGGGAGGGTGCCATGGTCGAATCCAATGCGAATCGTGGCCGTGACTCCCGCGGGAACTCCGGCGGCGAGACTGTCCGCGAGCGCCGTTGCCCCTGGTGCCAGAGCCGGGACGTGCGACTGGTGCAGCGCGGCTTCACCGGCCCGACCGATGAGCGGGATCAGTACGTCACCTGCAATACCTGCAAGCGCCTGACCTACGAGATCATCTCGCGCAATTCGCGCGACATGCGTCTCGGACAGTACCGCGCGGGGGGTACCTATCGGGATACGCGCCGGCAGACGAAGTACGACATCACGCGCGTGCTCAAGGTCGGGTCGAACGAGTACTTGCTGTACGTGAAACCCATCGTGCGCAGCGCCGATCCCATCCATGGCGGTTCCATGCGTCGAGGTCGATACTGACCCCGGTCTCACTCCGCTGCCCCCCCTTTTCCGCAACCACGCAACACGCGCTCACGACCGAGGACCCCATGATCGAGATGGTGGCGTCCGAGCGGCTGCTCGCGGTCGTGTACCGGCGGACCCCCGATGTGGTGGCGGCGGCGGTGTGCGTGCAGGCCACCGGCTGCGACGACCGACGCGAGTGCGATCGTCGCGATCTTCGAGAAGCGAACGACGAGTTCGACGACTCGCATCAGTCGAGGCGCCGCAGCTCGTTGCGGAAGCGTTCGGCGCGCTGCACGTATGCGTCGACGCCCATCGTGATCACCTCACGGCGAGCCCGCCCCTCCTTGATCGTGGCGGGCG
>JAUHYN010000631.1 GCA_030426505.1 bacterium
CCGAGCTCCGGGAACATGCGGTCACCGTCGATGCACGCCGCGATCGCGCGCCCGCCCGCGACCGAAGGCGGACCGCACGGGCCCGCGTCCAACACCACGCTCTCGGCCGTGGCGCGATCGAGGCGACGCAGCGCGCGGTCCTCGAGGTAGAAGATCGCGTCCCCGCTGATCGCGATGTGTTCGATGCGCCCCGCGTGCGTCACCGCGGTCTCGAGCGCGCCCGAGCCGCGCTCCACGACCAAGGAGTTACTCGCCTGCCCCGCGAGCGCGAACGCGACGCCGCGTGAATCCAGAGCGACCGAAGTGAGCTGCCCCTCGATCGGGATCTCGCCGACGCCCGCCCCCTCCCACCGCACGAGTCGGCCCGAGATCGGCACCGCCGCTCCGTTCGCCGTCACCCACTGCGGCTCGCCGCCCTCGTAGTCCGGCCACACGAACGGGAACGACGGGAAGTCGAACTCGCCGATCACCTGGCTCGGCGCGCCGTGCAGGCCGTGCCGGAGCGCGACGGTGTCGCCCGCGGCCTCGACGAGGAGCACCGCCCCGCTCTTCGCCGCCCACGCGAACGCGCCCACGCCCGAGCCGACCGCCGCGGTCGATTCGGTGCGCGCTTCGAGGTCGCGCGCGACGACGGCGACGCGGCCGTCTTCGAGCCGCTCCGTGAAGTACAGGCGCCCCTCGTCGAGTTGGAGCGAGGTCGGGCCCGCGCCGATCCCCGTCGCGCGTTCCCGCGCGACACCGGCCGCGAAGCGATCGCAGACGGGGACGCCGGAGTCCGGCGCGCCGCCGCCGCCGCCGAGGCCGTCGAGCGCTTCGTCCACACATCCGCCGGCGAAGAGCGCGACCGCGAGCGCGGTGGCCATACGCGCGAACGACCGCCTCGGCCGGTTGGGCGGCGTGTCCGTGGACGCGGTCTCGGCGTTGTTCATCGGGCGGCCCGCGGAGCACATGTTGACGAGACACCCCCGGTCGACGCAATCCGGGCGTCGATGATCGAATCCCGCTCGGAGGACCGCCCGCTCCACGAAGACGTGAAATGGCTCGCCGCCCGCTTGGGCGACGTCATCGCGCGACTGGAGGGCGACACGACGTTCTCCGCGGTCGAGCACCTCCGCCTCGCCTGCCGCGCGCGGCGCCGGGGCGAGGCGAACGCGCCGACGTTGGAGGCGCTGATGGAGGAGGTCGACGACCTGCCGCTCGACATCGCGGCGGGGGTGGCGCGGGCGTTCACGTTGTTCTTCCTGCTCATCAATACCGCCGAGCAGGTCCACCGGGTCCGTCGGCGAAGGAGCTACCAGACGGAGTCGACGCCACCGCAACCCGCGTCCGCGTTGTGGGCGTTCTCGCGCCTGAAGTCGCAGGGCGTGGACGCCGCCGCGGCGCGCAAGCGCGTGGCCGAGCTCTCCGTGCGCCCGGTGCTCACCGCGCACCCCACCGAGTCCACGCGCCGCACGGTGCTGTCGCTCCAGGCGCGCGTCGCGGACGCCCTCCTCCGCCGCGATCAGGCGCCCCACTCGGAGCGCCTCCGCCTGAACGACGCCCTCGAAGCGGACATCGAGCTGTTGTGGCTGACCTCCGAGGTGCGCCGCGATCGCCCGTCCGTGCTCGACGAGATCAGCACCGCGGTCTGGTACCTCGAGACGCGCCTGCTCGAAGCCGGCGCGCGGACGCAGGAGTCGATCGGCCAGGCGTTCCTCGAAGCGTACGGCGAGCCCCTCGACGTGCCGGTCCGCATCGAGCCCGGGAGCTGGGTCGGCGGCGACCGCGACGGCAACCCGTTCGTCACGCCGGAGATCACGATCTCCGCGGCGCGCCGCGCGGCGCGCGCGCAGGTCGCGCACTACCGCCGCAAGGTCGAAGGCCTCATCGAGCGCCTCTCGATCTCGGCGCAGCTCGTGCCCTGCCCGGCCGCGCTCACCGCGAGCTTCGAGCGCGACCGCGACGACCTCCCGGACATCTGGACGATCAACCGCCGCCGCGACGGTGAAGAGCCGGTGCGCCTCAAGCTCTCGTTCGTGGCGGCCCGCCTGCAGCGCCTCGAGACCGCGATGTCGGCCCTCGAGCGCGGCCGCGACGCCGACACCAACGGCGCGTACGCCAGCTCGAGCGCGTTCCTCGCAGACCTCGAGCTCATCAAGGAGGCGCTCGACGTCGCGCACGCGAAGAGCGCGCGCAGCGCGTGGCTCGACCCGCTCATCACGCAGGTCGCGCAGCTCGGCTTCGCCGGCTACCTGTTGGATGTCCGCGAAGACTCCGGCGCGCACGAGGCCGCGGTCGACGCGGTCACCGACGCCCTCGGGCTCGATCGCCTCGACGCCGCGGGGCTGAGGCACGAGCTCCTCGGGCGGCGCCCGCTCGTCTCGGACGCGGTGCCGCTCGACGACGGTACCAAGCGTACGCTCGCGGTGTTCGGCGCGATGAAGGAGGTCCACGAACAGATCGATCCGCGCGCGGCCTCCACGTACATCATCTCGATGGCGAGCAATGTGGAGGATCTCCTCCGCGTGTTGCTGCTCGCGCGGGAGGCCGGCCTGGTGGACCTCGCGTCGGATCCGCCGCGCTCACAGATCGACGTGGTCCCGCTGTTCGAGACGCGCGACGATCTCGTCAACGCCCCGGACGTCCTCGCGGACCTCTTCGACGACGTCGCGTACCGGCGCCAACTCGAGGCGCGCCACTTCAGGCAGGAGGTGATGCTCGGCTACTCGGACTCCGCGAAGGACGCCGGCGTGCTCCCCGCTGCGTGGGCGCTGTACCGCGCGCAGGAGGAGCTCGCGCGCGTCTCCGCGGAGCACGGCGTCCACCTCACGATGTTCCACGGGCGCGGCGGCACCGTCGGGCGCGGCGGCGGGTCGCCGGTGTACCGCGCGATGTCGGCGCTCCCGCCGAAGACCGTGCAGGGGCAGATCAAGGTCACCGAGCAGGGCGAGATCATCTCGCAGAAGTTCGGCTTGCTCCCGATCGCCGAGCGGAGCCTCGAGGTCCTCTTCGCCGGGACGCTCGTCGCCGCGCGCGAGGATTGGCGCAGGGACCTCCCGAGCGACGCGGAGGCGCGCTACTTCGACGTCATGGATCGCCTCTGCCAGGTGGCGCTCCCCGCGTTCCGGTCGCGCGTCCACGAACACGACGCGCTGTTCGAGCTCTTCATGCAGGCCACGCCGGTTCGCGAGCTCGCGCACGTCCACTACGGCTCGCGCCCGGCCTACCGCGAGCGCGGCTCCGGGAAGATGGAAGGCATCCGCGCGATCCCGTGGGTGTTCGGCTGGACGCAGATGCGCCTGATGCTCCCGTCCTGGCTCGGCGCGGGGTCGGCGCTCGCTTCGGTGGCCGCCGAACCCGGCGGCCTCGACACGCTCCGAGAGATGGTGCGGACGTGGCCGTTCTTCGACGACCTCCTCCGCAAGATCGAGATGGTCTGCGCCAAGGCGGACCTCGACATCGCGCGGCTGTACGTCGATCACCTCGACGGGGACCGCGCGCTGTTCGACGAGCTCGACGCGGAGTACCGACGCACGGTCGAAGCGGTCCTCGCGATTCGGCAGAAGTCGCGGCTGCTCGAAGACCACAGCGTCCTGCGCTCCGCGATCGACCTCCGCAACCCCTACGTGGATCCGCTCTCGCTGTTGCAGGTGTCGCTGCTCGCCAAGAAGCGCGCGGGGGGCGCGACCGAAGTCACCCGCGCGGCGCTGGACGGCGCGCTGGGGACCACGCTCAACGGCGTCGCCCAGGGCCTCCGCAACACGGGCTGATGGACGGCGCGACGGCCTACGGCTAGCGTCCCCGGCCGTGGCGAAGACCAAGACGGTGGAGCGCGTTCAGACCGGGATGCGCCTCGAGAAGCGCATGGTGAAGGTCCTCAAGGGCCTCGCGGAGTACCACGAGATCTCGCTCGGCGACCTCGTCGAGGGCATCGTGCTGCACGCCTTCGAGGGCAGGGCGCCGTTCTCCCCGAAGTCGCGCAAGCTCATCCGCGAGCTGAAGAAGATCTACGAGATGGACTACGGCTCGGAGTCGGCGCACCGGCTGGTCGAGAAGCGCTGAGCCGGTCCGGCCACACGAAGCGCCGCTTGGCGCGCTCCGACCACAGCGTCTCGGGCGCGTAGAACCGCTCGAGCACACAGGGGCCCCACGCGAACAGATCCGGGTTCGCGGCGGCGAACTCCTCGAACGTGTCGCCCGGCGCCTCCGCGCGACGGTCGGCGATCAACAACACGTACGCCCACGTCACCGTGACGTGGAACTTGGGCACCCCCTCGAGGTGTTCGGTGAACCGCTGCATCACCACCTCGGGTGGGTGGTACGCGAGGTACGACCAGGCGAGCCGGATGTGGTCCGCGTGGTGGAAGTTCGCGCCGTCGATCGTGCCGGCTTCGAAGGAACGGATCAGGTCGTCGTCGGGTTCGCTCATTGGTACCTTGGTACACTGGTACCTCATGACCCGGGATGGCAAGTCCCGGGACGCCGTGGCAGGCTCCGGCCATGAAGCTCGACTACCCGGCCACGGGGCGGAACGGCGCGGCGATCCAGGAGGTCCTCTCGACCCACCTCCCGAAGACGGGTCTCGTGCTCGAGATCGCGAGCGGGTCCGGCCAACACGGGCTCCGCTTCGCGAGCGCCTTCCCGTCGATCCGCTGGCAGCCCTCGGATCCGGATCCGAAGGCCCTCGCCTCCATCGACGCCTACCGCGCCGACGGCGGCCCGGAGAACCTCCTCGCGGCGCTCCACCTCGACGTCACCGCGGACACGTGGCCGATCGATGGAGCCGACGCGATCTTCTGCGCGAACATGATCCACATCGCGCCGTGGTCCGCGACGCTCGGGCTGTTCGCTGGCGCGCGGCGACTCCTCCCGAAGGGCGCGCCCATGATCCTGTACGGGCCCTACCGCATCGACGGCGAACACACCGCGCCGTCGAACGCGTCGTTCGACGCGTCACTGAAGGCGCGCGACCCCGAGTGGGGCGTGCGCGATCTCGGGGAGGTGGCGGCGGTCGGTGCGCCGGACTTCGAGCTCGAAGCGCGCGTCGAGATGCCGGCGAACAACTTCAGCGTGGTGTTCCGGCGGCGTTGAGCGCGGCCTCGTCGACCTCGAACTCCGCGCGGCCCGGGGCGTACGGATCCTCGGGCCAGTCCGGGTCGATGCCCTTGAAGTAGCTGCGCGCGTACCTCAGGCAGTTCAACGACGCGCCGACCTCCGAGACGATCGACACCAAGCCGAACCCGATGCGGTTCAAGAAGACGGCATCCGCCGGCATGTCGAGTTTGAAGAGGTTCGGGTTCTCGGAGAACATGCGCCGGAACGTGTCGCGCGGCGCGTGGAGGCGGAAGTCGAAGGGCTCGTCCTTCAGGTACGGCTGGTAGAGGTACCG
>JAUHYN010000632.1 GCA_030426505.1 bacterium
CACGATGGTCCACGGCGAGTTCCCGGGCGCGGTCACGATCGCCGAGGAGTCGACGGCGTGGCCGATGGTCTCGCGTCCGGTGGAGCTCGGCGGGCTCGGCTTCACGATGAAGTGGGACATGGGTTGGATGCACGACACGCTCGCGTACCTCGAGCGGGATCCGATCCACCGCCGCTATCACCAGGACCAGCTCACGTTCCGCGGCGTCTACCTGGACACCGAGAACTTCGTGTTGCCGCTGTCGCACGACGAGGTCGTCCACCTGAAGGGCTCGCTCCTCGAGAAGATGCCGGGCGACGACTGGCAGCGCCGCGCGAACCTCCGCCTCCTCTACGCGTACATGTTCTCGCAGCCGGGGAAGAAGTTGATGTTCATGGGTGGCGAGCTCGGTCAGTGGAGCGAGTGGAACCACGACGGGAGCGTCGACTGGCACCTCCTCGAGCACCCCGAGCACCGCGGACTGATGCGGTGCCTCGGGGACCTCGCGCGCCTGTACGCGACCACGCCCGCGCTCCACACCCGCGACTGCACGCCCGGCGGGTTCGAGTGGATCGACTGCAGCGATCGCGACCACAGCGTCCTTTCATACCTGCGCCGCGGCGATCGGCCCGAGGACGCCGTCGTCGCGGTCTTCAACTTCACGCCGGTCGTGCGGGAGGCGTACCGCATCGGCGTCCCGTTCGGCGGGACGTGGCGCGAACGCATCAACACCGACGCGCGCACCTACGGCGGGAGCGGGCAGGGCAACCTCGGCGCGGTGGACGCCGAGGCGATCGAGACCCACGGTCGACCGTACTCGCTGAGCCTGACGCTGCCGCCGCTCGGCGCCGCGATCTTCTCGCCCTGACGGAGCGCCGGGGTTGCGCGCGCGCGCTACTTCTCTTCGTCCGCGATCGACACGCCGCCGCGCTGCGCGTCGCCGCTGACCACCGCCACGGACCCCGCCTCGCCGGCCGCGACGCTGAGCGCGCCCGCGTCCTCGGCTTCGACGACCGAGAGTCGGCCGCCGTCCGCGCCCCCGGCGCGGGACTGAATCGCGTCGATCGCGCCGCGTGCGGCGCTCTTGAGCGCGGCGTTCTTGAACAGGCCCTTCGCGTGGTCGAGGAGCGGTTCGACCGCGTCGATCGAGCCGACTCGGCCCAGCGACGCACACGCCGCGATCTTCACGTCGTCGTCCTCGTGGTCGAGGAGTGGGACGAGCAGCGCCGTCGTGCGCGGGTCGTCGACGACGCCCAGCGCGCGCGCGGCCGCCGCGACCACGGGCGGACGACGCCCCGCGAGGAGCCCCATCACCCGCGGCCGCGCGGACGCGAAGCGCTCCTTCGCGGTGACGTCGAGCGCGCTGATCACCAACGCGTCATTCGGGCTCCGGAGGACCTCGAGCGTGCGCTTCTCGAGGTCCGCGCGCGGGAGGCGCTGCGCGAGGACGTCGAACGCCGAAGCGGCGACGTCGCGCGGGACCTGCGGATCCGCCACGAGCTCTTCGAGTGTGGTCATCCCGCGCCCACCGATCGTGACGCCGGCGAGGAGGCGCACGCGCGGGCTCTTGTCGCCGAGCGCGGCCTCACACGCGCGCTCCGTCGCGGCGTTGCGGCGGAAGAAGCGCGCGAGGTAGTCGAGGTTGCGGTAGCGGACGCCTGACGACGGGTCTCGCTCGACGTTGTTCGCCATCCGATCCGGGACCTCGCGCTCGCGGATCGACAGCGCGTCCGCGACGCGGACCATGCGTCGCACGCGCGCCTCGAGCTTGTTGCCGTCGCGCTCGTGACCGGCGCGCGAGCAGGTCACGTCGCCGTCCTTCACGACGCCCTTGTCCACGCGGATGTACTCGGACACCACGTCGCGGCTCTCGGCGGAGAGCGCGGCGAGCACGAAGCTCTCCACGCCGCGGACGCGGACGAGATCGTCGAACGGCTTGTCGCCGATCTCGATCTCCTGGCCCATGACGTCGAGGCCCGACCAGAAGGTCTCGTTGGCGAGCGCGACCTCCATCGGGACGCGCCCGCCGCCGTTGACGATCACCCGGGTGTGGTCGTTGTTCGTGCCGCGGCCGCCGCCCCGCACGACCTCGACCTTCACGTCGAAGCCCTCCAGGTGCCCGCTCATGCTGGGCCCGGTCGTGAAGCCGGCCGGCTCGAACACCAACCCGAGCGATTCGGCGGTGTGTCGCCAGGTGCTGGCGGAGCTCGATCGGATCGCGAACTGCACGGTCAGCACGATGGCGCCGACCGCGATCGGCAGGATGAACTCCAAGCCGTCCACGTCGCCTAGTCTCCCCGAGGCCCAGCCCTCGTGTCGATGCGCCGCCGCGGGGCTTTTCCGGGCCGGTCCGCAGGGGCTACGGTGAGGTCTGCTCCCGGGCGGGACGAGGCCGCCTCCCCCCGCGCCGGAGCGCCTTCGAGCCGTGGACCCGTACGTCACGATGAGCCGGTTCTTCGGTCGCGTCGCGGCGTTCGCGCTCGCGCCCCGGAGCCGTCACCGCTTCGTGCCGGCGTCCCCCGACGACCTCGCGCAGTTCTCCATCCCGCGCCCGTCGTGGGCGACGCGCGCGCTCCTCCCCACGCACTGGCGCACGGACGACGTCGATCGCACGGTGCTCGTCCGCGAACAGCGCTGGAGCGAGCCGCGCGAGTTCGACCAACCCGTCGTGATGGTGCGGGTCCACGCGATGATCGACGCGCGCCAGGTGGTCGACCCGGCGCTCGCGCTCACGGCGCTCGTGTCGGAGACCGTCCTCGGCGACGACGCGCTCGCGGGCGCGATCCTCGGCGGCCCCCACTTCTGCCCGCCGGACGTCTGGCACGTGCTCCGGATGTTCTCGATCCAGGACGGCGTCGTACAGATCGAGGTCGAGACGCAGGTCGAGCACCGGATCGTGGACGCGCTGATCGAGGTCCTCGCGGGGTTGGTCGTGCGCCTCGAGGGGGCGCGCTTCGACGATCGCACCATCGACGTGACGAAGCTCCTCTTCGAGAACCTGCGGAGCAGTCATCGCGACGCGAAGGTCGACGCCCTCGAGCACCTACTCCGGCGCGGCGGCGAGGGCGCACAAGTCGCGCGCACGATCGTCGAAGAGAGCGGAGATCCGGAGCTCGCGATCGTCGTGTTGTGCCAGGACGATCGCGTGGAAGGGCTCGCGCGGATGGTGAAGGACCCGACGGTCCCCGCGGCGCTGAGAGCGCGCGCGTTGATCCACCTCGTGCAGCGCTCGAGCCCCCAGGGCCAGGGCGACGCGATCATGCACGCGCTCACGTCGGGGGTGCTCCCGGTGGTCGACGAGGCGATCCGAATCGCGGGCAACCTCCGCTACGCACCGGCTGGTCCGTCGCTCGAGCGCCTGATCCTCGAGGCCACCCCGCCGCGAGCGGTCGCCGCGGTGCGCGCACTGGAGCGTATCCAGGGCGCCGACGCCGCGCCGGCGCTGTTGAAGGCGCTGGACCGCCGAGACCCGACGCTGGTCCTCGCCGCCGCCGACGCGCTGGGGCGCGTGGCGGGCATCGACGCCGTCCCGACGCTCGATGCGCTCGCGCAGCGGGTCGTCGAGGCGGACATTCGCTTCGCGGCGCTCGCGGCGATCGAGCTGATCCAGGCGCGCGCTCCGGGGGCTTCGCCGGGCGCCCTCTCGCTCGCTCGGCCGACCGAAGGCGCGCTCTCCGTACCGCCGGCCGGACGTGGCTCACTCAGCGACGTCGATCCGAGCGGTGAAACCGATCGTTGATGTATCCACCGCGCCGACGCAGTATCCGCCCGTGCTGAAGGCCCGCCAGCGACTCGGTAAGTACCGCGTCGAGAAGAAGATCGGAGAAGGCGGGTTCGCGATGGTCTTTCGCGCCTACGACACGATCGAAGGGATCCCAGTCGCCTTGAAGGTGCCACACTGGCGTCACTTCAAACCGGATCTGGTCCGCGCGCTGCGACAAGAAGTGCGGATGTCCGCGGGCCTCGATCATCCGAACATCCTCCCGATCAAGAACGCCGAGTTCATCGACAAGACCTTCGTCATCGTCTACCCGCTCGGCGAAGGCACGCTCGCCGATCGCATGCGCAAACGGTTGTCGACGCGCACCGCGCTCGACTTCGCGGAGCAGATGCTCAGCGCGATCGCGTACGCGCACAAACACCGCGTCATCCACTGCGACATCAAGCCCGACAACTTCATCATGTTCCCCAACTCGACTCTCCGGCTCGCGGACTTCGGGATCGCGAAGTTCGCGCAAGGGCGTCGCAGCGTCCGCGCGGAAGGGACGGGCACCGTCGGGTACATCGCGCCGGAGCAGGCGTTCGGGAAGCCGAGCCTGCGCTCCGACGTGTTCGCGTTGGGGCTCGTGTTCTACCGGATGTTCACGGGCCACCTCCCCGAGTGGCCCTACGAGTGGCCGCCCGCTGGCTTCGATCGCCTGAAGGTCGCGGTGCCCGGCGACTTCCAGAAGTTCCTGAAGAAGGCGCTGTCCGTCGATCAGCACAAGCGCTTCGCGGACGGGAACCAGATGTTCACGGCGTTCAAGCGGCTCAAGCCGACCGCGCGTCGCCACGCGACGACGCGCGCGAAGAAGCGCGCCGCGAAGATCACCGCGCCGACCGACTGGCGCACGCTCAAGATCAAGCAGTTCAAGCGCGAGCACGGCAAAGAGCTCGCCCTGAAGGCGGTGTGTCGCCGCTGCGCGGGGCCGATGAGCGAGCCGATGCTCTATTGCCCTTGGTGCGGCGACCACAAGAAGGTCTACGCGGGCGAGACTTCCTTCCCGAAGCGCTGCGGGCGCTGCGGCCGCGGTCAAAAACTCGACTGGCGGTTCTGCGCCTGGTGTTATGGGTCCAAGCTCGAGCCGGAGACCCAACGTGAGTACAGCGATGTCCGGTACGAGGCGCGATGCACCAACGACAAGTGCTCCCGCAAGGAGCTCATGCCGTTCATGCGCTATTGCCCGTGGTGTCGGACGAAGGTCCGCAAGTCGTGGCCGATCATCGGTTCGCGCGACAAGTGTACGCGGTGCAAGGGCGGTGTCGTCGACGAGTACTGGGACTACTGCCCGTGGTGCGGTAAGTCGCGGCGCGGGCGTTGATTGAGCCATGGGGGCGAACGCGAGCGTCTATGTCGAACGGCAGATGACGGCCGCGACGGTCCATGACCTGCCGATGGGCAAGGCCGTGGTGTTCACCGGCTCGCCCGCCTACCCCGAAGAGACCAACCAGGACGCCGCCGTCGTCGTCGAGGTCGACGCGACGCGCCTCGTCGTCGCCGTCGCGGATGGCGCGGGCGGGCTCCCCTCCGGACACAAGGCCTCCGCGATCGCGGTCGGCGCGATCCGGGACGCCGTCTCGAACCTCGCGCCCGAGGTCCCGCTCCGCAGCGCGGTGCTCGA
>JAUHYN010000633.1 GCA_030426505.1 bacterium
AGCCCCCATCCCTCGCGGTTCTACCATCGTCCGGGAAAAAAGGCGCAACGGACGCCCGAAACCTGCGAAAATGTAGGTCGAGAACGGAGGTTCTTCATGACGAGCGGTATCCAATTCTCCGGCAAAGGTGGCGTCTTCGGCTTCGTCGCCGACCAGGTCCTCAACACGTTCCCCCTCGGGACGATCGTCGGGGCCCTGTCCAAGAACCTCACGAACCTGAACGCGGGCGACCTGAGCGCCGCGTACGACAAGCACTTCTCCGAGGCGAAGTCGCAGTTCCAGTCCGGCGACTACGCGGGCATGGCGCGCGGCCTCTTCGACAAGTTCGAGGCGTGGGTCGGCGGCGGCGTGAACCAGTCCGGCCAGCCGACCACCAACGAAGCGGCGCTCGCCCTCGCCCGCCCCCGCGTGGACGGCGACGCCCAGCGCGACGCGCAGGCCAAGAGCGGCTTCGGCGGCTGGGGCAAGACGCTGCTGATCGGCGGCGGCATCCTCGCGGGCCTCTCGCTGCTCAGGAACTTCACGATGGGCGGCTTCGGGATGCCGTTCTACGGCGGCGGCATGACGAACATGTCGATGCTGGATCCGGGCTCGCTGATGCTGATGATGCAGCAGGGCCTCGGCAACCCGATGGGCATGGGCATGGATCCCACGCTGATGGCCGGCGGCTTCGGCGGCGGCGGCGGCCTCTCGAGCCTCCTCCTCCTCGGCGGCGGGGCCTGGTTGGTCTCCAAGCTGCTGAAGGGCGTCCAGGTCTGATAACGTCGCCGTCACGATGACGGACGGACCCAACCGCGTCGTCCCGCGCGTCCAGGGACACGTCGATGCGCTGCGCGCAGCCGGCCTCAATACCGAAGCGTTCTTCGACGCTCTCGTCGGTATCCGCGACGACACCATCCTGATGGACCAGCACCGGGAGGCGCTCTACCGCCTCATCGCGACCGAGTGCTTCCTCTGGTACCTCGAGGCGCTCAAGGGCGAGCCGATCGATCGCATCAAGCTCGCGATGGCCGCGCAGGAGATCGCCGAGAAGAACGCCGCCGCGATCAAGAAGCAGGTCCCCGGCGAGAACGCCGCCGAGCTCCTGCTCCGCGCGATGCAGGACGACGCCCCGACCGAACCTCCGAGCGGAGCGAGCGCGCCGTCGAGGCAGCCGCCGGCCGACGCCGCGACGAAGCTCGATCGCCCCGTGAAGCGGCGCCCCCCGCCGGACGCGCCGACCGTGCGCGAGAAGCGACCGCGACCGCGCACGCCGCCGGACGCGCCGACGCGCCTCGACCGTCCGCCGCCCAAGAAGAAGTAGGCGCCGCGCTCGCATGTCGATCCTGTACTTGTCGCGTGCGGACGTGGAGCGCGTCGGGCTCGGCCCGCGCGAGATCCTCGACGCCGTGCGCGCGGCTTTCGTCGAGAAGGGTCACGGTCGCGTCGAGATGCCGCCGAAGCCCGGCATCCACCCGGGCGGCGACGCCTTCATTCACGCGATGCCCGCGCTGATCCCCGCGCTCGACGCGGCCGGGTTGAAGTGGGTCTCGGGCTACCCGGACAACGCCGCGCGCGGGCTCCCGTACATCGGCGGCGTGTTGGTGCTGAACGATCCGGCGACGGGACTCGTGCGGATGATCGCCGACTGCACCTGGATCACGGCGGTGCGTACGGCGGCGGCGACGGCGCTCGCGGTGTCGTGCCTCGCGCGCGTCGGTGCGTCGCGCGTCGCGTTGCTCGGGCTCGGCGTGCAGGGGCGCAGTCACCTCGACGCCCTCCCCTTCGTGATGCCCGAGCTCGCCGAAGTGCGCGCGTACGACGTCGATGCTTCGCAGGCCGAGCGCTTCGCCACGTATGCGTCGGGTGCCGCGTTCGGGGTGATCGTCACGCGGACGCCGCGCGAGGCCGTCGAGGGCGCCGACGTGATCGTGACGGCGGGTCCGATCCTGAAGTCGCCCGAGCCGACGATCCCGCTCGAGTGGATCGCTCCGGGCGCGTTGATCTGTCCGGTGGACTTCGACGCGTACGTCGCGGCCGACGTCTTACTCGAGGCGGACCGATTCTATTCAGACGATCTGCGGCAGCTCGACTACTACCGATGGCAGGGCTACTTCGCGAACCTCCCCGACGATCGGCGCGAGCTCGCGGACGTCGTCGTCGGTCGCGACGCGGGGCGCACCTCGGACGACGCGCGGATCGTGGTGATGAATCTCGGCATCGCGCTCGAAGACATGGCGGTCGCCGCGCGCGTCTTTGCGCACGCACGCGCCGAGGGGATCGGGACCGAGCTCCCGCTCTGATCCTGCGCTCGACCTCGCGCAGCGCGTCGGCTATGCCGGCGCTCGAATGAAGCGCTTCGAAGATCGCATCGTCTGGATCACCGGCGGCGGCTCTGGCCTCGGTCGGGGCATCGCGGAGGAGCTCGCGCGCCGCGGCGCGACGGTCGCCGTCTCCGGCCGGCGCCGCGATCGCCTCGACGAGGTCGTCCAGGCGATCGAGGGCGCGGGCGGCAAGGCCCTCGCGGTGGAGGCCGACGTCACCGACGAAGCCTCGGTGCGCGAGGCGGTCCTGACCGTGACGAAGGAGCTGGGCGGCCTCGACGTCGCGATCGCCAACGCGGGCGTGAGCGTGAGCGGCAAGGTCGAAGACGTGACGACCGAGCAGTGGCGCCGGCAGTTCGACATCAACGTCATCGGCCTCACCACCACCGTGCGCGAAGCGCTGCCGTATCTGTACGAGCGCGGTGGTCAGGTGGTGTTGATCGGGAGCGTCGCTTCGATGATCGCGGCGCCCGGGTTCGCGCCGTACCACGCGTCGAAGTACGCGGTGCGAGCGATCGGTCAGTGCCTCGCGATCGAGCTCCACGGCACCGGCGTCACCTGCACGACGATCCACCCCGGCTTCGTCGCGAGCGAAATCGCGCAGGTCGACAACGCCGGCACCTTCCACCCCGAGCGCCGCGACTCACGCCCCGCGAAGTTGATGTGGGCGACCGACAAGGCCGCGCGCGTGATGGTCGACGCGATCGCGGCGAGGAAGCGTGAGTTCACCTTCACGGGGCACGGGAAAGTGGGCGCGTGGATCGGGCGACACGCGCCGGGCATCGCGCACCTCGTGATGACGCGCGCGGCGAAGAACCTGAGGCCGCCGCGCGAAAAATGAGTTCTTCGGTGAGTATTCACCGTGAACACGCGGCTCGTGGGTGGACGCTAGGATGAGTACGAGGCATCGATCCGCGCATGTTTGCGCGTTCAGTCCTGAAGCCCGTACTCACGCTCCTCGTCCTCTCGTTCGCCGCGGCCTGTAGCAGCGTCCGCGCCAACGTCGACGAGGACGCCCGAAAACTCCGCAATGAGTTGCTCCGCTCGACGATCGTTACCCAGGAAGTCACGGACTTCGCGCCGACCGCGGTCGCGCCCACGCCCAAGGCTACGTTGAAGGCCGACCCGACGTCCGACGACTGCGACGTCTGGATGTTCCTCGTCGCGCCGATCCTCCTCAGCCAGACGCCGGCCGGCACCCTCGCGGGCTACGAGCGCTACCCCACGGACGAGACGCTGATCGCTTCGGAGCCGCTGTGCATCAAGCGCGATCAGGACTTCGGGCTCCCGCAAGACATCTCGCTGCGGCGGTATCTCCCC
This sequence comes from bacterium, assembly GCA_030426505.1. Lineage (GTDB taxonomy): Bacteria > Myxococcota > Kuafuiibacteriia > Kuafuiibacteriales > Kuafuiibacteriaceae > JAUHYN01. The sequence continues at coordinate 3,624 of JAUHYN010000633.1, forward strand.
ACGAAGACATCGCCTGCGATCGACAAGCGCCTCTGCAGCGCCAAGTCGGAGCGCGTCACCCTCCCGGACGAAGACGGCAAAGGCTTCTTCCAGACGTGCCGGTGGAACCGGCGCTACCTGCACGCGCTCCCGTTCGACGTCGTCCTCACCACGCAGAAGCGGTCCGAGCAGCCCGACCAAGTCACGACCCGCCTCGCCGATCACCTCACGGCGTTCCGGATCTTCTTGAACGGGAGCGCGGCGTACCAGTGGAACGGGCGCGCGCCGGCGGCCAAGAGCGCGCACACCGTGATCGTCCACGGCTCCGAGCTGAAGTTCGATCTCATCCCGTTCGACGCGCCGTTCGACATCCGCGCGCTCCCCGCGACGGAGGCGCTCCCGGCGGACTACTTCGCCGAGTACGTCCGCAACACCGGTGACGCGCAGAAGGCGGTGATCGAGCGCTTGAAGAAGGCCACCGTGGCCGCCTTCCCCGACGAGGCGACGCACGTGAAGTGTCTGCGCCAACAGCTCGATCTCCTCAACGCGCAGGCCGGCCGAATCGCGGGTCAGGACGTCACGCTCCCGACCGTCCCCGACGAGTGCGGAGATCTGGTCTCCAAGGAGGACGAGACGTTGCGCGAGCTGTGGGACGAGGTGAAGGCGAAGGGCGCGAGTCACGCGCGCGACGCCGCCGCCAAACTCGACACGCGCGCACAGTCGGCGCTCAACCGGGTCAACGTGGACGCGACGGAGGTCGCGGAGCACTTCAAGACGTGGGCGACGGGGAGCTCCGAGCAGATCGCGGTGCTCGAGCTCGTCGAGCCGCACTGGAAGGACGGGATGTCGAAGGCCGACTTCCGCACCGCCGTCGCCAACGCGCTCAGCGGCGACGAGGAGACGCGCGCGCTCCGCGTCATCGACGGCCAGCTCGACTGGCCGTGGCTGCGCTTCCGCCTCGGCGCCGGGCGCATCGAGGCGATCGTCCGTCAGGTCGACGCGTTGGTGAGTCAGACGATCGCGATCGCCGACTCGAGCCGCGCGTTCGTGAAGAACCTGAAGGACACCACGACCGAGCTGGTCGGGAGCACCGACCGCCAGTCCGAAGCGTTCGCGCGACTCGCGGAGTCCCTCGCCGACACCTCGGTGTTCGAGCAGTACACGAAGAACCCCGCGCCGATCCCGGGCGAGAGCGTGTTGGAGATGACGTACCGGGACTGGTTTCAGACGTACTACCTCCACGTGTGGCACGCGCTCCCGATCAAGGTGAAGCCGCGCGGCAACGCGATCGACCTCAACATCGACAGCCTCGTCCCGTTCCTCGATCTGATCGGCAAGCGCTACCAGTTCGGACGCAGCCGCTTCGCGGAGATTCGAGGCGCCATCGGGTTCGGATACATCCGCGACGAGGTGGCGCTGGACGCGGGCGGCCGCGAGGAGCAGCCACTCGGCGTCGCCCAGGTGAACCTCACCGCGGGCCCGCTTCAGTTCGGGGTGGGGGTCGCCGTCATCGCGAGTGGGGCCGTGCGCTTCCCGGTCTTCGCGGACCGCGTCCGCCTCCTCCTTGGCGCGGACCTCGTGCAGCTGTTGTCGGGGCGCTTCGTGTCGGCCGACAGCTCGGGCGACGGCGCGCAGTCGACGCCGTAGCTGAGGCCTCGGACATTCCGCGCTGATGCGCACGCCCCATACCTACGTCAGCCGCGCTGAGCGCGCCTTCCTGGCACAGCCTCGGACAGCCCT
>JAUHYN010000634.1 GCA_030426505.1 bacterium
TTCCTCGCGCTGATCAAGATGGTCGTCGTGCCGCTCGTGTTCTTCTCGCTGTGCGTGGGCGTCGCGTCGCTCGGTGACTTCAAGGCGCTCGGGCGCCTCGGCGGGCGGACGATCGGTTACTTCACACTCACGACGGTGGTCGCGCTGGTGATCGGCGTCGGCCTCACGAACCTGATCAAGCCCGGGCGGCTGTTGTCGGAAGAAGACCGCGCGGGGCTGCTCGCTTCGTACGAGGGATCCGTCGGCGACACCGTTCAGAACGCGGCGAACGCGCCCACGCTCGTGGATCAGCTGGTGGCGATCGTGCCGACCAACCCGGTCGAGTCGCTCGCGCGCGGCGACATGCTGCAGGTCATCTTCTTCGCGCTGATGCTGGGCATCGCCTTCACGATGATGAAGGAGGAGCGCTCGAAGCCGGTCGTCGACGCGTTCGCGCGGTTGAACGACGCGATGGTGATGCTCGTCCACATCGCGATGGCGCTGGCGCCGTACGGTGTGGCGGCGCTGCTGTTCAAGGTCGTGGGGAGCACCGGGCTCTCGGTGCTGGTCGCGCTCGGCGTGTACGGGTTGGTCGTGGTGCTCGGCCTCGCGCTGCACACGCTCGTGATGTACGGCTCGGTGATCAAGTTCGGCGCGCGCCTGCCGTTGTTCCAGTTCCTCGGCGCGATCAAGGAGGCGCTGCTCGTCGCGTTCTCGACGTCGAGCTCGTCCGCCACGCTACCCGTCACGATGGAGGCGTGCGAAGAGAACCTGAACGTCAGCAACAAGATCACGAGCTTCGTGCTGCCGCTCGGCGCGACCGTCAACATGGACGGCACCGCGCTCTACCAGGGCGTCGCGGCGATCTTCATCGCGCAGATCTACGGGATGGATCTGACGATCGGTGACCAGGCGACGATCGTCGTGTCCGCGACGCTCGCTTCGGTCGGCGCCGCGGGCGTCCCCGGCGCCGGCATGATCACGCTCGCGATGGTGCTCACCGCGATCGGCGTGCCCACCGAGGGCCTCGCGCTGATCCTCGGCGTCGACCGCCTCCTCGACATGTTCCGCACCACGACCAACGTCGTCGGCGACAGCACCGCGACCGCGTTCATGGCGCGCCTCGAGGGCGAAGACCTGCGCATCATGACCGACGCCGAAGACCGCGCGAACCCGAGCAAGGGCTTCGAGGGCCGCCTCGCCGGCGGGCCCCACGCGGTCCCCGTCGATGAGGAGTGAGCGGCGACGAGGACCGCGACCGGCGCGTCGTCCCCCGCTCGGCGTGGGCGCGGAGTTGAAGATCGCGACCGGCGCGTCGTCCCCGCTCGGCGCGCGCGCGGCGACGAAGATCGCGACCGACACGTCGTCCGCGCTCGGCATGCGTCGGCAAGGACGGTCGCGACGCGCGTTGACCGGTTCGCCCCCACCGCGCGACGCTCCGCGCCGATGAGGCTCGCGCCGCTCGTCGCCGTGCTCGCGCTCGTGGGCTGCTCCGGCGAATCGGAGCGCTTCGCGCCGCCGCCCTCGGCCGCGCCGCTCGCGGGCGACGTCCCGCACGGCTATCGCCGCGGCGCGCTCGTCTACGATCCCGTCCACAATCGCTCCGTGTTCATGGGCGGCGACCACGTCGACGGCGACGAGCTGCTCGTCTACCTCGACACGCACGTCTTCGAAGACGGCGCGTGGCGGCTCCTCGAAGACGCCGGCCTCCCGGACCGCAGCGAACACAGCGCTACGTTCGACGTAGCGCGCGGGCGCGTCGTGTTGTTCGGCGGCTACGGGACGTGCTTCGACGGCCGACGCGACTGCTGCGACGAGACCTGGGAGCTCGTCGGCGATACGTGGGAGCTCGCGGGCGTCGGCGGGCCCCCGGCGCGCGTGGGCGCGTCGCTCGTCTACGACCCGGCGTCCGAGCGCGCGCTCCTCTTCGGCGGGACGATCTGCCGCGACCCGGACGACCGCCGCGTGTGGGCCTACGACGGCGAGACGTGGGAGGTGGTCGAGTGAAGCGCGCGGCGCTCGGGCTCGTCGCGCTCTCCGGTTGCTTCATCGGCGCCGAGGACGTGCCGCCCCCGATCGACGCCCCCGGTCCGCAAGGTCGCTACGAAGCCGCCGTCGCGTTCGACACTGCACGCGGGCGCATGGTGATGTACGGCGGCGTCAACGAGGTGGGCGTGCAGACCGCGACGTGGGTGTTCGCGGACGGCCGCTGGTCGCAGCTGCTCGGCCCCGGGCCCGGCGCGCGCGAAGGCGCGGCGATGGCGTACGACGTCGCGCGGGATCGCGTCGTGTTGTTCGGCGGCGATGTCCTCGATCCGAGCGCGCCTTGCGACGCGACGTGGGAGCTCGCGGGCGACCAGTGGTCGCGCGTCGACGCGCCGGGGCCGTCCTGCCGTCGCGGCCACGCGATGACCTACGACGGCGAAGCGCGGCGGGTCGTCTTGTTCGGTGGCTTCGCGGAGCAAGGTTGCGACGAGGGCGCGTGCCAGGAGACCTGGGCCTACGACGGCGCGTGGACCCGCCTGCACCGGCCGCCGTGACGCGGCGAGGCGTCGGCGGATCCCCACGGCGCGCGCGCGGGCGATGAGTGCGCGGTCCCGTGACAGCAGCGGCGCCTCCGCGCTACGACGCGGGCGACGGCGATGCGACCTGGGCAACGAGGAGACCGTCCGAGGACGCGGCGCGTGCGACCGTCGAGGGCGCTCCGCTTCGGATCGGCGACCCCGCGCTACGGATCGGCGCTCGCGCGCCGCGTCGATGCGCGCGTGCGGCGTGGCGCTGCGCGGGCGGCGCTCGTCCTCGTCGCGCTCGCGCTGCAGGCCTGCGCGTGGACGCCCGCACCCGGCCCGGCGCCGCGTTCCTACCACCCGCTCCGCGACGCCGAGCTCCCGTACGAGGTCGGCGGATTGTGGACGCGCCCGCGCGGCTACGGCCGCGTCGCGCAGGACGCGCGCGGCTACCACCGCTACTTCCCGCCGACGCAGATCCACGAGGCCGCCGCGCACCTCTGGGACGCGCGCTGCGAGATGCACTTCGACACGGCGTACGCGCCGCCCGCGCGGCACGTGTGCCGATACGAAGCCGTCGCCGACGACGACGCGGACGTGAGCGTCGTGCTCCTCGGCGACGACCTCCGCCGCCTCGACGGGCTCGCGCTCGCGACCACCGCGACCACGACCACGCTCTGGGCGTTGCTCCACGACCCCGCGCGCCGCGCCGTCGTGGTCACCAGCTCGACCGCGACACTGATCGCGCGCGTCGACCTCGACACGGGCGCGCTCGAGGTCGCGCCGGACCTCACCGTCGACGAGAACCGCTTCGCCGAACTGATCGGCCTCGCCGTCCTCGCGGTCCCCCGCCTCGCGCCGCTCCGGCCCCCCACCACACCGAAGACGCCGCAGAGCCCGCCGCCCGACGACGCCGATCCTCGAATCGAACGCACCGACGCGATCGATCCGAACGAAGCGCTCAGCGCCACGACCGCCACCTCTCGCGACGAGCTCGACGAAGCGACCGCCCCGACCGAAGCGCACCCTTCGCGAACCTCCACCACCGCGCCCCGCGCCGACGTGCCCACGCCCCGCTACCCCGACGCGCGGCCGCTCCGCACCACGACCGCCACCGCGCCGGAGCCGTTTGCCCGGCACGCGCGGCACCTCGCCGCGCTCGGTAACACCGCGCACGCGGCGGCGCTGCTCGCGTCGATCGGGTTCCCGCTCGACGGGCCGCCCAAGGATCCGGGCCGACCGGTCCCCGAGCCCGCGGCGCCACCGCGATCACCGATCGCGTTCGGCGTCGGGCTCGAAGCCGGGCCGACGTTCCCGCTCGCGTCCGGCGACGTCCGGCTGAAACACGGCGCCGAGCTGCGCGTCCCGCTGTTCATGGAGATCGACCGGCGGCTCCAGCTGGTCTTCTTCGTCGGCACGTACTCGCGCCTCCTCGACGGCCCCGGCACGCTCGACGCCAACGCGCTCGGGGGCACGCTCGTCGCGCTCGACGGCTACGCGCGCGACGGGACCAACGTCAACGGCGTCGCGTCGCTCGGCATCGGCGGCCGCTACTTCTTCGGCGCCGACTGGGCGCTCCAACCCTACGCGGGCCTCTTCGGCGCCACGCGCTTCGAAGCGCACCAGTTCGTCGACGCCGCGCGGACCTTCCGCGTCGACGTGTTACTCCCCGCGCTCGAGGTCACGCCGGTCGCCGGCGCGCGCCACGCGCTGTGGCGCGGCGACTTCCTCGACGTCGATCTCCGCGGCGAGCTCGCGCTCCACACGATCTTCATGCGCCGCCCCGTCCTCGACTTCGAAGGCGACGCCTCCGCCGCCGCGCTCGACACCTACGAGCGCCTGCGCGCCCTCGACTTCGGCGGGCCCGCGCTCCAGCTCGCATTCCTCATCGCCGTCGACGTGTCGTTCGGGGGGCGCTAGCGCGCCCCGCTGAAGCTCGCAGCTCGCAGTTCGCAGTTCGCAGCTCGGAGCGCTACGGCGCGACGCCCGGCGACGAGGCTCGGCGCTTCGGTCCCTCGATGCGCCACGCCCGAGTCCGAGCTGGCAGCTGCTCGCTGCAGGCTGCTCGCTCGCGCGCGACGCGCGCGCTCAGCGATCGTAGACGACCAGCCGCGTCTTCAGCGGGCCGTTGTGCATCGGCTTCTCGAGCTTCGGCTCGCGCCCGAAGATCGACTTCACGTCGGCCTGGTCCGTGAGCATCCCGAAGCGCACGCCTTCGCCGAGGCCGCGCCACCACTTCTCGAGGCGCGGGTACAGGTCCGGCTCGGCCTCCACCCGCTCGCCGTACGGCGGGTTGGTGAGGATCAGGATCGGGGTGTCGGGCTCGGCGCCGACCGCCGCCGCGATCCGCTCGCGCGTCAGCCGCTCGAAGTCACCGACGTGCGCCGTGAACTCCGCGCCCGCGCGTCGGGCGTTCTTCCGCGCGTCGACGATCGCTTCGTCGTCGATGTCGTTCGCGAAGATCTTCGCGCGCGTCCCCTCGAAGAGCTCCGGCGCCTCGCGCGGGCGATCCGTGAACGGTGGCAGCCACGCCGCCGCCGGCCGCTTGTTGCCGACCCACAGCGGCGCGCCGCGCGCCATCGCGTCGCCTTCGATCGCGATCGTCCCCGCGCCGCACATCGGATCGACGAGGATCTCCTGGCGCGCGTCCCAGCGCGACAGCATCAGCATTTGCGCCGCGAGGTTCTCCTTGAGCGGCGCCTCACCGTAGTCGGTGCGGTAGCCGCGCTGGTGCAGGCTCTGACCCGCGAGGTCGACCGACAACACCAAGCGCTGATCTTCGGTGCCACGCACCAGGAGCGAGACGTCGGGGCGCTCCGGATCGAGCGTGATCGAGACCTTGTGCGCC
>JAUHYN010000635.1 GCA_030426505.1 bacterium
GCTCGGCGGCGTCGAGCAGCGTGCCGCAGTGCTGGTGCAGGGCCGCGCCGCGCTCATAGAGCGCGATGGAGTCCTCGAGGGGCAGGCCCCCCTCCTCCAGCCGGGTCACGACCGAGCGCAGCTCGTCGAGGGCGGTCACGTTGGTCGGATCGGCCGTGGCGACGACGAGCACCCGGCGCGCCTCGTCGAACGCCTCCGGACACAGCTCGTTCGCCTTGGCGAAGTTGACGTCAATCTTCTCGACGATGTCCGGCGGGAGGGGACCGCCCGCGAACGTCGCGCGACTGACGCCGAGTTGTTTCGAGAGCGCCTTCACGAGGAGGTCTTCGGACACGAAGCTCATGTCGACGAGGATCTTGCCCAGCCGACCACCCCACTTCTGCTGTTCGCTGAGCGCGGCCTTGAGCTTCAACTCGTCGATGACGCCAGCCCGCACGAGCAGCTCACCTAGCCTGATCCTCGTGGCCATCGCGGGAAGGCCCAAACCTTAGCGCGGATCCGGGGGTGGGGCCACTTTCGCACCGGCGCGCGCGTCGCGGCGAGACACGTCGCCTCTCGGCCTACAGGGGCTCCGCCGTCACGCCGTCCGGCACCGCGAGCGCGAACAGCGACGCGTCGAGCGGCACGTCGACGTCGGCTTCGGTCAGCTTGATCCGCACGTCGAGTCCGTCCATCCGGATCTCCATCGAGCGCGGCAGCGGCCGCCCGCCCGGGGTCGCCTCGAAGTCCTCGAACTTCACGTGGACGCGCTCGGACCCGTTCGTCGCGAACAAGCGCATCTCCTCGACCACCCGCGCGGTCGGGTCGACCCTCAGCCACACGCGCTCGTCCAGGTTCGAGGTGAGCTCCAACGCGAGCCGGTCCGTATCCTCGATGCGCTCCACCTTCACAGGATCGAACCGATCCGAGGTCGGGACTCCACCCAGGAGCGTATCCACCACCTCGCTCGCCTTCATCGACAGCGGCAACAGGCGCGCGATGTTCTGGGGCGTGGCTTCCCCCGTGCGCAAGCGGCCCTGCGACAACAGCCACAGTGCGTCCCCGTCGCAGGCCATCACGTCGACCGGCTGCTCGAGCGGCGACAGCGTCTCGATCCGGAAGCGCCCCGGCCGCTCCGCGAGGAGCACGGCCTTCAGTCGCACGCGACCCTCGTCCCCGTAGTACGTGACGCGCCCCAGCGCGCGGAGGTTCTTGCGCTGGTTGTCGGCGCGGAGTGACTCGAGCAGCTGCTCGGCCGTCGGGAGTGGCGTGGTGTCCGTCTTCACGGGCTGCGGCCGACACGCGAGCGCCCCGGCGAAGACGATGGCGATGATCGGGATGCTCCGCACTACGAGGAGACCAACAACCAGAGGCGGCGAACGATGTCCACGTCCGCGCCGTGCGGGCGATCAACGCGGCTTGGCCATCGACACCTGGCGCTTCAGCTTCTCGTGGACGCGATCCACGTCGGCCGCTCGCCCCGGGATCCGCGCGCGGACCTGCGCCGTGTACTCACTCTTCGCGCGCGTGAACATCGCGCGCGCCTCTTCGTCCCGCTCGAGGGCCGCGAGCGCGTCGCCGTAGTGCTCGGCGATCCGCGGGTCGCGAGGCCGCAGCCGATGCGCGCGCGCGAGGAACGGGAGCGCGCGCGCGGCCTTGTTTCGTTTCAAGAGAATCCAGCCGTACACGTCGAGCGCGACGGCGTCGTTCGGAGACAGCTCGAGCGCCTCGCGCACGTGACGCTGCGCTTCGGGGAGCGCCTCGTCCCGCGTCGCCAAGTAGTCGGCGAGGAACGTGAGCGCTTCGCGGTCGGCGTCGTCCGCGAGCAGCAGGCGCCGGAGCGCGCGCCGCACCGTCGCGTGCTGCCCGGCCTGCGCGGCGACGTCGGCCAGCAACAGATCCACGCGCCGACGATCCACGCCCGGGACCTTGGCCTGCGCCTGGACGAACGTGATGGCGTCGTCGAAGGAGACGTTCGAAGCGCGCAGCCACGCCTCGCGCGCGATCAGCGCCGGCGACGTCGGGTGCGCGACGCGAGCGGCGCCGACCAGCTCGAGCGCGTCGTCGCCGTGACCGCGGCGCCCGAGCACCAACGCGAGCAGCGCGACGAAGTCGGGATCGTCGTCCTGCTTCGCGAGCGCCGCGCGCGCCGCGAGCTCCGCGCGATCCAATCGGCCCATGCGCATGTGGAGCTGGACGATCCTGTGGCGCGCCTCCCCGTACAGATCGCCGGTGGCGATCTGCTCGAGATCCGCGAGCGCCCGCGCGTCGTCGCCGAGCTGGTAGCGCGCGAGTCCGACGGCGAAGTCGAGCTCGCGGCCCTTGGCGCCGAGGTCGCGCGCCTTCACCAGGCGCTCGAGGGCGCCCGCGTACCGGCCCTGCTCGAACAGGAGGTAACCGACGATCGTGTCGACGCGGTCGCCCTTCATCGCCGCCTCGGCGCGCGCGAGGTGTGCGGCCGCGGCGCGGTCGTCGCCGAGGATCAGTTCGGCGCGCGCGGCCCCGAGGAAGCCGCGCGGATCCTCCGGGCGTTCGGCGACGAAGGTGCGCCAGCGCTCGACCGCGCGCTCCGGCTCGAGGAGCCGCTGGTCGAGCGCGGTGAGCCGCTCCACGAGGTCCACGCGACGGGGCTCGCGGTGACGCGCGCGCTCGTAGAGTTGGCGCGCCGCCTCCCACCGGCGGTTGCCTTCCTGGATCTCGGCCGCCCACGCGAGCGGTTCGGCGCTCTGCGGGACGCGCGCGGCGGCGGTCTGGAGGACGTCGAGCGCGCGGCGATCCCGACGCGCCGCCCGGTACACGCGCGCGAGATCCAGCCAGGCCTCGAGCGCGCCCGGATCCACGCGGACCGCGCGGCGCAGCTCGCGGACCGCCCGCTTCTCCTTCCCCTCCGCGAGCGCGACGGCCGCCGAGACGCGCCACGCCTCGGGATCGCTCCGGGCCAGCGTGATCGCCCGGTCCGCGTGCCGGCGCGCCTTCGCGACCCGACCGAGGTCGAGCTGAGCGCGGGCGAGGCGGATCGTGAGGTAGGCGGACTCGGCGTCGTAGACCAACGCGAGCGACAGCTCGTCGCTCACCTTCTCGGCCTGCCCCTGCGCGGCCGCGAGCTCGGCCCGCATCGCGTGGTAATAGGCCTGCGCGCTGATGTAGCGGCCGGTCGGAGCGGGCCGGCGGGGCGGTCGGGCGCCCGCCTCGGACGCCACCGTGCCGGCCAGAGCCAGCAAGACGAACGACGCCGCCCTCACGCCGACGACCGTACCATCGGCAGATGCGCGCTAACCACCCGAGAACCGTCGGATTCAGGCCGTCGCGTGCTTTGACACAGGTTTCGGCCTGTCGCTATGCTGCGCGCGCTCACGGACCTGGGCAGAGCCACTCACAATGCCGAACATTCGTTTCCTCGCGCCCCTGCTCGTCTCACTGGTGATCCCGCTGACCACGTCGGCGCAGACGCCAGACATTCCCAGCCCGCCGCCGCCGCCGCCGCCCGCGCCGACGCCGACGCCCGAACCGACTTCGCCCGCGCCCGCCGAAGCGTCGCCCGCACCGAAGGCGACGCCGACCGGGACGCCCGCGCCGAAGGCGACCGCCGCGCCCGCGCCGAAGAAGGAAGCGCCCGCGCCCACGCGCGTCGAGGCGCCGGCCGAACCCGCGAAGAAGGGGCGCTCCGTCGCTGGACGCCTCGCGGTGAGTCCGTCCGGATCGACCGGTCTGATCCGCGTCGCCGCCGCCGAGAGTCTCGCGCCGCGACTGATCCGCGTCTCGTTCGGACTCGACTTCTTTTCCGTCGGTTCGTTCTTCGAGGACTCCGACGGCCACTCGCGCGTCGGCGGCACGCTCGCCATCTCCGCGTCGCCCGTCGACTACCTGGAGCTTTGGCTGAATACGCGCGCCATCTCCAACAGCAACGATCTGACCGATCCGACGCTGATCCAGTCCCAGGGCGACATGTCGCTCGGCATCAAGGGCTTCTATCCCGTCGCGGACATCGCGAACGTCGGCGTGGACCTCCAGCTCACGTTCCTCTCCGGCGTCGGCTCGTCGAGCTTCGACTTCGGCTCCACCGAGCTGCGCATCCGCGGCCTGCTCACCACGGACCTGATGCGCGCCACCGAAGAGATCCCGGTGCGCGGTCACCTCAACATCGGCTTCACGCTCGACAACTCGTCGAAGCTCATCCCGGACGGCGTCGCCCTCACGGACGCGGAGCGGTTCGCGCTCGGCATCTCCGACTTCAACCGCTTCGAGATCGGCGTCGGCGTCGAGGTCCCGGTGAAGTACGTGACGCCCTACCTCGAGTACACCGTCGAGTTCCCGCTCTCGTACCTCGCGACGCCCGGCGTCGTGGTCTCCAGCAACGCGCTGCGCCCGGCCCAGAACCCGACCGAGCTGTCGACCGACATCGCGCGCCCCGCCGTCCAGCGCGTCATCCCGCAACGCATCACCCCCGGCATCCGCGTCACGGCGATCCCGAAGCTCACGCTCGACTTCGCGGTCGAGATCGGAATCACGCCGGACGTCGGCACCGGCGTCCTCGCGGTGCCGCCGTACAACATCATCATGCTCGCGTCTTATCCGCTCGATCCGTTCGGCGTGGAGGAGTCGGGCGGCGGCCCGTCGGGTCCGCCGATCGCCGTGCCGGTGATCGTGCCCGAGCAGGTCGAGGCCGCGCCGACCACCGGCCGCGTGGCCGGCGTCGTCACGAACCAGAAGGACGGCGCGCCGATCGCGAATGCGGTCGTCACGTTCGATCGCGGTACGCCCGTCGCGACCGGCAAGGACGGCCGCTTCGTCTCGCAGCAGGTCGAGCCGGGGCCAGTGAAGCTCTCCGTCATGAAGGACGGCTTCAAGCCGGGCTCGGGTGAGATGGAGGTCGGCCCCGACGCCACCGTCGAGATGAACGTGGCGCTCGTCGAAGAGATCAAGGAAGGCACGATCCGCGGCCGCGTCCTCGACGACAAGGACCAGCCGATCGCCAACGCGAAGATCGTGATCGAGGGCCCGACGAAGAAGACGATGAACGCGAGCGAGTCCGGCGCGTTCGAGACGAAGGCGCTCGCCGGCCGCTACTCGGTGATGGTCGACGTCCCCGAGTACCTGAAGAAGGCGCGCGAGTTCGAGCTCGAGGCCGGCGGCAGCTACGCGGGCGACATCGTCATCCGCAAGCGCCCGGCCGAAGCCGTCGCCGAGCGCCAGGGCGATCGCATCGTGGTGAAGGACACCGTTCACTTCGTGAGCGGCGAGGCGCGCCTCGCACCGGACGCGGCCGCACTGCTCGACGGCGTGGTGGACGTCCTCGTGCAGAACCGCGACATCAAGAAGCTGCGCATCGAAGGGCACACCGACAACGTCGGC
>JAUHYN010000636.1 GCA_030426505.1 bacterium
TCGATCGCAACCTCCGTCGCCGCGGGTGTACCTGCCTGATCGTCGCGCACCGCTTGAGCACCGTGCGCGACGCCGATCAGATCGTGGTCCTCGAACGCGGCCGCGTCGTCGAGCGCGGGACGCACGACGAGCTCGTCGCGTCCGACGGCGCCTATCGCAAGCTGGTGGCCACGGCATGACGAGCGCGACGTCCAGGGTGGCGACCGTGCGCGCGGTCGAGGGGAACGCGCCGCTGTGGTTGATCGGCGACGGCGCGTGGCGCGTCGTGAGCGGAGAGGTCGATCTGTTCGTGGTGGTGCGCCGCGACGGGCGCGCCGTGGGGCGTCGCCGGCACGTCGGCCACGTGGGGGAGGGCGGCGTGCTCCTCGAGGTGCGCTGCGACGCGGAGCACCAGCTCCTCGCGGTCGGCGTGCTCGGCACGCAGGTCGAAGCCGTCGAAGAACCAGGAGCCGAGGATCCGAGCCTCACCGCGTGGCGCGCGATGTTCGACGGCCCCGACCCACGCGCGGCGACCGTGGCGTGGCTCGCGGCCGAGGCGTCCGCGCAGGCGCGCCGCAACGAAGCCACACGCGCGCGCGTGGAGGACAAGGTCGCGCAGGAGCGCGGGCGCCTCGATCGCGCGCTCCGCGGCCTGGGCGATCTCCGCCTCGTCGGGCGCATCGCGTGGGCGCCCCCCACCGAAGCGATGCCCTACGCGATCGCGGTGGCCTCGCGCGCGGAGGGGATGACGCCCTCCGCGAAGTCACTCACCGCGCTCGGAGACGGCGACGCGCAATCGCAGCTCGAGCGCTTCGGTCGGCGCGCGCGCGTGCGGAGCCGGCGCGTCCTGCTCCGCGGGGATTGGTTCCAAACGGACGCCGGCTCGCTCGTCGCGTTCCTCGATCGCGGTGAAGCGCCGCCGCAACCGGTCGCGCTCGTCCGGACGCGAATCGGATACCGCCTCCACGAGGTCGGTGAGGCCCCGGTCGCCGTCGACGCCGCGGTCGCGGAGCGCCTGACGGGCGAGGCGTTCCAGCTGTACGCGGGCTTCCCGCAGGATCGCGTGACGCCGGTCGATCTCGTCCGCTTCGCGATGCGTGGTCGTCGCCGCGACGTGATCACCGTGATCGCCGTGGGACTCGCCGGCTCGGCCGTGAGCAGCGCGGTGCCGCTCGCGACGCGCGAGGTGTTCGGGACCGTCATCCCGAACGCGGACCGCGCGATGTTGTACGCGGTGCTCGCGGCGCTGATCGGGTTGGCGGTGGCGTCGGCCGTCTTCCAGATGTCGATGGGGTTCGCGCAGCTGAGGCTGCAGTCGCTCACCACGGCGTCCTCGCAGGCGGCAGTCTGGGACCGGCTCCTCAGCCTGCCGATGGGCTTCTTCCGTCAGTTCAGTACGGGCGATCTCGCGCAGCGCGCGATGGGGATCGAGCAGATCCGTTCGGTGCTCTCGGGGACGGTCTTGTCGTCGGTGATGTCGTTCGTGTTCTCGCTGTCGAGCTTCGTCCTGCTCTTCTACTTCAGCCTGGAGCTCGCGCTCGCGGCGATCGTGCTCGTCGCCATCTCGGGCGTCGTCGCGGTCGTCAGCGCGATGATCGACGTGCGCCTGATGCGCGCCTCCGAACAGGCGCGCGGCGATACGCAGAGCCAGCTCCTCGAGACGATCTCGGGCGTGTCGAAGCTGCGCGCCGCGGGCGCGGAGGCGCACGCGTTCGCGGAGTGGTCGCGTCGTTTCGCGCGGCAGTGGTCGCTCACGTACCGCGCGACGGACATCCAGAACGACATCCAGACGTTCACCTCCGCGTTCCCGCTGTTCTGTTCGATGGTGCTCTTCTTCATCGTGGGTCGCCCGGGGAGCGACGTGAGCACGGCGGACTACATCGCGTTCGCCGCCGCGTTCTCGGCGTTCAACGGCGCCGCGCTCGGTTTGATCAACGCGGCGCTGACGGCGCTCCGCGTCGTGCCGCTCTACGAGCGCGCGCGGCCGATCCTCGAGACCGCGCCGGAGGTCTCGGCGGATCGACTCGACGACGTCGAGCTGAACGGCAAGATCGAGGTGAGTCGCGTCTCGTTCGGCTACGACCCGGAGACGCCGGTGTTGGACGACGTCAGCTTCGAAGTCCCGGCGGGCAAGATGGTCGCGCTCGTCGGCGCGTCGGGCTCTGGCAAGTCGACGCTCGTCCGCCTCATGCTCGGCTTCGAGGCCCCGACGTCCGGAGCGATCTACTTCGACGACCGCGATCTCCTCGAGATGAACGCGGAGGCGGTGCGGCGCTCGATGGGCGTCGTCACGCAGAGCGGCGAAGTACTCGGCGGGACGATCCTCAGCAACATCCAGGGCGCGACCGACGCGACCGTCGCGCAGGCGTGGGCGGCGGCGGAGAAGGCGGCGTTCGCCGACGAGATCCGCGCGATGCCGATGGGGATGCACACCGTGTTGCAGCCGAAGGGCGGGACGCTCTCCGGCGGGCAGCGGCAGCGCCTGAGGATCGCGAGCGCGTTGGTGAGCGAGCCGAAGATCCTCGTCCTCGACGAAGCGACGAGCGCGCTCGACAACCGAACTCAGGCGGTGGTCACCGAGAGCCTCGAGGCGCTCGGCGTCACGCGGCTCGTGATCGCGCACCGTCTGAGTACGATCGAGCGCGCCGATCTCATCGTGTACCTCGAGCGCGGGCGCGTCACGGAGCAGGGCACCTACGACGAACTCATGGCGCTCGACGGCGCCTTCGCCAAGCTGGCCCGGCGGCAGCAGGCCTGAGGAGAACCGACATGCGGCAAGCACTGTACATCTTGGGCCAACTCACCGACGACGACGTGGAGTGGATGATCGCGAACGGGCGCCGGCGCGCGGCGAGTGAAGGCGACGTCCTCATCCGCGAGGGCGAGCCGGTCTCCGCGCTGTTCATCCTGCTCGACGGCTTGGTCGCGATCGAACGCAACGGGGCACGCATCAACACCTCGCAACCGGGCGAGTTCCTCGGCGAGCTGTCGTTCGTGGACTCGCGCCCGCCCAGCGCGACGGTGCGCGCGGCGCGGCCGTCGTCGCTCCTCGAGCTCCCCCGCGAGGTCCTGAC
Organism: bacterium; assembly: GCA_030426505.1. Lineage (GTDB taxonomy): Bacteria > Myxococcota > Kuafuiibacteriia > Kuafuiibacteriales > Kuafuiibacteriaceae > JAUHYN01. Next base: position 3,054 of record JAUHYN010000636.1, read on the forward strand.
CCGGCACCTCCAAGAGGACACGGGGTTCGCGAGCCGCTTCTACCGCGCCGTGGCGGTGTTCCTCGCCGATCGAATGCGCGCGGAGCTCGGGGGCGGCCGCGCGGACGCCGACGAGCTCGACCCGGACGTGCTCGATGAGGTGAGCCGCGCCGGGGAGCGTTTCACCCGCATCCTCCACAGGTTTCAGAGGGCATGAAGATCGCGAGCGCCCTGTGTCACGCGGCCCGAACCGGCCGACGGACGCGCTGGCGCGTGGGGTGCATCAGCATTCGTCACGAAAAGGACGCGGCGCCCCACGAGGGCGTCGACGAGGAGATCGAATGAAGAGCATCACCATCAACGGCAAGACCTATCACCCGGGCGACGAGATCGAGGTGGAGGTCGACGGTACCAAGCAACGCCTCCCGTTCCCGACCGCCCCGGAGGCGAGAGCCGCGGGCGAGCTGAGCGATGACGACCTCGACGCGGTCACCGGCGGTGCCGGCGGGGACTCTGGCTGGCCCTGCGCGTTTCCGCCCGGTGCGGCCCTCTGTCCGAACCGCTGGGTGTGCGACGTCGTCCCCGAATTTCTCGGCTTCATCTGCTTTGGGAACAGTACGAGCGGGTACATATGCTACGGATCTTCCACGGGGCATGCGCTCGACCGCATCGTGAAGTGCCAGGGGGCCGGCGGCGAAGGCACCATGTCCGACGGCCGCGTGAAGAGCGACATCCAGCCGCTGCAGGGCGCGCTCAACACGCTCTTGTCGCTGCACGGCGTAACGTTCGAGTACGACGCTCCGGAGGCGCTCGGGACGCGCCCCGGACAGCACGTCGGGTTCGTCGCGCAGGAGGTCGAGCAGGTGTTGCCGACGTGGGTGCGTGAGGAGGGCGGCATCAAGCGCCTGAAGGCCGAGGGGCTGTCGTTCGAGGCGCTCGCCGTGGAGGCGATCCGAGAGCTGACCAAGAAGAACGAGGAGCTCGCCGAGGCCAACGCGGCGCTGGCGGCGCGTCTGGATCGGATCGAGTCGGGCGAGGGGTAGATCAGAGGGCGCGCGTGAAGGTCGCGAGCATGCGCGCCCACGCCTTCTCGGCCTCGGGCTCCGCGTAGACGGGCGAGTCGATCGTGCACCACCCGTGTTGGGCGGGGTAGACCTCGATCTCCGCCGCGATCTCCGCCGCCTCGGCCGCGCGCTTCAGGGCGTCCTTCGCTTCGGGCTGACGCTCGTCGTCGTTCTGCGCGATGCAGATCAGCGCGGCGCCGTTCATCTTCGCGAGGAGCGCGTGGGGGCTGGTCGGTTCGTCGGTGACGAGCCCGCCGCCGTGGAACGAAGCGACCACGCCCACGCGGTCGGGCGCCGCCGCGGCCGTGCGGAACGTGAAGGGCCCGCCCATGCAGTAGCCCGTGGTGGCGATCTTCTTGGCCTTGTCGACTTCGGCCTGCGCGTCGAGCCACGCGACGTAGGCCGCGCCGTCCTTCGAGATGGCCTCGTGCGTGAGCGCCTCACGCATCGGCGCGATCTTCGCGCGGCCCTCGTCGGTTCGCCACTCGGCGAAGTTCGCGAGCACGGGCAGCTTCGACGAGCGGTAGTACGGATTCACCGCGAGGACGGCGTAGCCGGCGGCCGCGAGGCGCGTCGCCATCGTCTCGTAGGCCGCGCGCAGTCCCGCGACGTCCGGCCACATCAACACGCCGGGGTGTGCGCCGCTCGCGGGCGCGACGAAGAACGCCTCGCAGACGCCGTCGGGGGTCTCGATCTCGACGCGTCGGCCGTTCGTGCCCCCCTCGGTCGCCTTCGAGTCCGTCGCCGCGGGCGTCGAAGCGGCGCACCCGGTGAGGGCAGCCGCGACCGCGACGCCCGCGGTCACGCCGACTTCGCGGCGGTTGAGTCGCACGCGCTCGAGGAAGGACGCGTTCTCCAGTTCGGTCGTGTCGTCACACATCGCGCCGGATACTCGCACAGAGTCTCGCGCGGCGCGCTGCTCGAGTCCGGTGTCATGACACGCGGTGTGGTCGGCGTTCGTCGTGACAGTCGCGCGGTCCGGTGGAGGGCGCGCGCTGGCACGGCGCCTGCTCTTCGGGAGGGCGGCTCGAAGAAGCGAGCCGGAAGGAATCACCACGATGAAGAACGCACTCGCCCTCACCACGCTCCTCGCCGCGACGTTGCTCGCCTGCGGCGGCCCCGAAGGCGCTTACGACGAAGACTATGCGCACGACACGTCGGCCCTCGGGAGACCGGAGACGACGGTCCACGACGGATCGGAGACCTGTACGCCGTCGGGCGC